>DATJZY010000044.1 GCA_035577985.1 Candidatus Eisenbacteria bacterium | reverse complement strand
TGGCCGCGACGGTCGTGCGCGACGACGCGGAAGCCCTTCTGCGCGAGGAAGAGCATCTGGCCGTCCCAAGCGTCGGAGCTCAGCGGCCAGCCGTGCGAGAACGTCACGACCGGGCCCTTGCCCCAGTCCTTGAAGTAGATCCGCGTCCCATCCTTCGTCGTTATCGTGCTCATTCGGTGCCCTCCTTGCCTCGAGAGCACGCCGTATGCCGCGGCAACAACTGTCGCTGATCGGCGCTTTCTCGCGGCTGCACGAGCTGCTCGCCGTCGCCGGCACCGAGATCCTGGTGGGCGATCGAACCGAACTCTCGTTGCTGGTCTGACCTTTCGGCCCGAGGCCACCCGTCCGAGCGCGCGAATCCGCGAACGCGGTTGGCACGGTGGCTGCACCCGTCGTCTCGTGACCTCGCCACCACTCCGAACGAATGGCCCCGCGCGTGTCGTCACGCGGGTCACGGCCTCGCGATGCTCGTGAACCCGAAAGACCACCTCGCCCGCGCGCGCCGTGAG
The DNA here is from genome assembly GCA_035577985.1 of Candidatus Eisenbacteria bacterium. NCBI lineage: Bacteria > Candidatus Eiseniibacteriota > Candidatus Eiseniibacteriota bacterium. The sequence goes on along the minus strand of DATJZY010000044.1, from coordinate 14,177 downwards.
GGCTGGGCGATCGGCGGCTTCAACGTCTACAACCTCGAATCGGCGCGCGCGGTCATTGCGGCGGGACAGGAGCATGCGGCGCCCGTGCTCGTCCAGACGTCGGAAGGCGCGGTGAAGCATGCCGGCCTCGAGAACATGGTGGCATTGGTGCGCCAGCTCGCAGGGTCGACGAAGGTGCCGGTCGCGCTCCATCTCGATCACGGGAAGAGCGTGGCGCTCGCGCGGGCGGCGGTCGATGCCGGCTACACGTCCGTCATGATCGACGCCTCGCGCGAGTCCTTCGAGGAGAACCTCCGTGACACCCGCGAGGTCGTCGCGTACGCACACGCCCGCAACGTGAACGTCGAGGCCGAGATCGGGGTCCTGGGCGGCATAGAGGATCTCGGCGAGCGGGGCGGCGGTTCGATGCTGACCGATCCAGGGCAGGCTGCTCGGTTCGCGGACGAGACCGCGGTGGATGCGCTGGCCGTGGCGATCGGGACGTCCCACGGCGCATACAAGTTCGCCGGTGAGCCACGCCTCGACTTCGAGCGGCTCCAGGCCATTGCCGCGCGGGTCGCGGTGCCGATCGTGCTCCACGGGGCGTCGTCTCTCGCGCGCGACGAGATCGTGCTGGCCGAGCGCTACGGCGCAAAGCTCGAGCAGGCCAAAGGCATACCGCCTCAGCTCATCCGCAAGGCCGTCCAGAGCGGCATCGCCAAGGTGAACACCGACTCCGACCTCCGGCTGGCGGCGCTGCTGCGCGTACGCCAGATCCTCGTCGAGCGCCCGGACCTCTTCAACGTCTACGAGCTGATGGGCGAGATGGAGGCGGCAATCCGACGTGCGGCCGCCGAGCGGATATGCCTGCTCGGGAGCGACGGCAAGGCATGATCGCCGGACGGCGACGACTCACTCGACGTCCCGCGGTCGGATGCCGAGCGTCCGGAGGCGCGACTGGAGGGTCGACGGTTTCACCTGGAGCAGCTCGGCAGCGCCGCCGTCGCCGTAGATGCGTCCGCCTGTCTGCCTGAGGGCGGCGAGGACGTTGGCGCGCTCACGACGTCGCCACTCGGCCTCGGGGACGATCTCGTGCGGATCGGCGGAGGTGCTTCTTTCCGGCGGTCGCTCGTCGGCCCCACCGTCCGGGTCCGCGAGATCGAGCCGGAGCGGACCGTTGCGAGACAGGATGACGGCTCGCTCGACGACGTTCTGCAGCTCGCGAACGTTGCCCGGCCAGTCGTGGCGTCCGAGGACGGCGCACTGCTCGCGGGTCACCCGTGGCTCCGGCACGCCGAGCCTCGTGGCGGCGAGGGAAACGAAGTGGGCCACGAGCGCGGGGATGTCCTCCTTGCGCTGGCGCAGCGGCGGGAGCTCGATCGGGAAGACGCTCAGGCGATAGTACAGGTCCGCGCGGAAGCGCCCGCCCCGGACCTCGGCCTGCAGGTCGCGATTCGTCGCCGCGAGCACCCGCACGTCGACGTGGCGCGTCGCATCGTCGCCGACTCGCTCGTACTCTCCTTCCTGGAGCACGCGGAGCAGCTTCGGCTGAAGATCGAGCGGCAGGTCCCCGATCTCGTCGAGGAAGATCGTGCCGCCGTGCGCGAGCTGGAAGCGCCCGGGCCGGTCGCGGAGCGCGCCCGTGAACGAGCCGCGCACGTGACCGAAGAATTCGCTCTCGAACATGTCGTGGGGAATCGTGCTGCAGTTCACCTTGATGAGCGGACGCTCCGCACGGCGGCTGCGCTTGTGGATCTCGCGGGCGACGAGCTCCTTCCCGGTCCCCGACTCGCCGAGGATCATGACCGTGGCATCCGTCGACGCGACGAGGTCGACTTTCGGGAGGATCCGTTGGAGCGCCTGGCTCTCCCCGACGATCGTGCCGAACGCCAGGGCGGCGTGCACCTCCTCACGCAGGTACGCGTTCTCGTACTCGACCTGCCGGCGCAGTCGCTCGATCTCCGCGAACGCACGCCCATTCGCGATGGCGGCAGCGGCGAAATCGGCGAACGTGCGGAGCCAGCCGAGCTCGCTCTCGCTGATCGCGGCGCGCCGAAAGACCGCGAGGACGCCGAAATTCTCGCCCCGGAAGACGAGCGGCTGTCCGGCGAACGTCTCGATCCCTTCGCGCTGCACCCACTCCGGCCTCGCCCAGCTCTCCGACGACGCGTCCGTCAGCAGGAGCGGCGAAGCGGTCGCACCGATTCCTCCGACCTTGAATACGCCGAGTGGAAACCGCCGGAACTGTCCATCGAGACGAGACCAGTCTTCGCCCGGTGAGGCGCGCGGGGTGCCTGCGCTGGCGACCAGGTGGAGACACTGGGTCTGGTCGGGGCATTGGGCGCGCAGCCGGCACGTCTCGCACACGTCCCCCGGGCCAAGGAGCCAGACCCGCGCGAGAGCCACGGCGCGCTGCCGCGCGAGGCCGTCGACGATGCGGTGGAGCACGGCATCGAGCGAACGTTCGGCGGCCACGGCAAGCGCCACCGCTTGCAACGCTCCGGGGTCCAAATCGCCGTCGATGCTATACGGGTGGCCTGGGCACGCAATAGTCCAAACGGGCGAGCGTCTCCTGCGAGGCTCCTCTACCCGCCCCGAATGTGGGAGAAGCTCCGATGATGAGGACACTGCCCTTGGTCGCTTTCGCCGTCGCCCTCGCCCTGCCGGCTCACGCCGCCGTGATGTGCCAGAAGAAGTCCGGCACGGTGGTCGTGCGCGATGCCTGTAGGAAGAAGGAGCAGGCCATCGACTTGAGCCAATTCGGCGCCGTCGGCCCGAAGGGCGACCCGGGGCAACCGGGCGCGCCGGGCGCACCCGGCACCGCGGCCGCCTACGCGCACATTTCCAGCAACGGGACCCTCATCGTAGCCGACTCGAAGAACGTCACGGCTGCCTCTGCCGCCGTCGGTGTCGGCGGTACCGGCGCCATCTGCATCACGGTGGACATGCCCACCGTGCACGTCGCGGCAGTCACGCTCGACATCAACGAATCGGGTGGACCGTCCGGTCGATCGATCTTCGTCGCGATCAGACCCACGGCCGTCGCCGCCTACGTGGACGGCGGCAACTGCCCCGACCAGACCAACGTGGTCGTGTACACGCTGGTCGGCACCACCCCCAGCACCGAAGAGCTCTACGTGTTGTTCAACTGAGACCGCCGTCGCTCGGACGGCCGCGCCCGACCAGTCCTACCGGGCCTTCAACGCCGCGAGACGGTCGCGATACAGCGCACGAACGCACTCGTCGACCCACTTGTAGACGCAGCCGTCGCGCATGGCGAGCCACTGACGCTGCTCGCACCGCAGGCGGTCGCGTTCCGCGGGCGTCGAGCGTCGCAGCCGATCGGCGTAGGCGGCCGCGAGCGCACGATCGGCGTTGGCGAGGTCGCGGTTGGCGCAAATCGTGTTCTCGGCATAGGCGAGAGTTCCACGCGCGATGGCCTCCTAGCCCCTCCCCAATACCCCCTCCATCGCTTTCCGCGCGGCGTTCACCGGCACCGCGAATCCGATCCCCACGTTCCCTCCGCTCGGCCCGACGATCGCCGTGTTGATCCCGACGAGCCGCCCGTCCCAGTCGACCAGCGCGCCGCCCGAGTTGCCCGGATTGATCGACGCGTCGGTCTGGATGAACGTCTGATGCTCGCCGGCCCCGAGCATCGACCGGCCGACCGCGCTCACGATGCCGGAGGTGACCGTCTGGCCGAGGCCGAAGGGGCTGCCGATCGCGACCACGAAGTCGCCGACGCGGAGCGCGTCCGAGTCGCCGAGGGGCACGGCCGTCAGGTTCCGCGCGGCGATGCGCACGATCGAGACGTCGGCGTCGCGATCGCTGCGGACCAGCGTCGCTTCGAAACGGCGGCCGTCGAGCAGCGTCACGGAGATCTCTTCCGCGTTGGCGATCACGTGCTGGCTCGTGAAGATGAGGCCGCGCTCGGCGTCGACGATTACGCCCGAGCCGAGGCTCTGCCGCTCGACCTCGCGCGGCACGTTCGGGACGCCGCCGAAGAACTGCCGGAAGAAGGGATCGTTGAAGAGCGGATTCAGCTCGATCCGCACCCGCGACGTGGTGGAGATGTTGACGACGCCGGGCACCACGCGCGCGAGCATGGGTGCGACGGTCGGCCGGCAGGATGCCTGGCAGGGTGGAACCGAGACCGACGGCGCCGGGGGAAGCGCACGAATCGCGGGGCCGCACGCCGCGGCGAGGCACGCCGCGAACGCGATCCACGCATCGAGCCCCGGGAGTGGCCTGTTGCTGACGCGCATCGTCCGCCATCATCCCTGCCACAAACGGCGCACCGTCGATACCGGACGCCCGAGCGCCGGCGGAGCCCCGAGGCGGACGTCGCACCCCGGCGCCGACCGCGACGGCGGTCCGGTTGACGGCGGCACCAAGATCCATGCTATGCGTCCCGAACGAAATGTGGCTTGAAATGGAAGGACGCTAGCTATGACGTCACGTTCTACGACGAGATCGTTCCGCATCGTGGTCCGGGCCATCGCCGTGATGGCCGTGGCCGGCGCGCTGGGTGTCTTCATGGGCTCGCTCTTCGCCGCCGAGCAATCGATCCTCGGAAAGCAGGCCATCGTGAAGGATCCCGTCCCTGGCGGTGACGCCACGAAGCGGAAGCTCGTCGGTCAGGCGAAGGAGGCCGGAAGCCCCAACACGTTGGTCGGCGATCCCACGACCAACGGGGCGACCGTGACCGTCTTTGCCGACGGCGGCGCGTCGTCGAGCGAGTCCTACATGTTGCCCCCGCAATTCTGGCGAGGAAGCGGGTCGACCGTCTTCACCTACTCGGACATCACCAAGACCGGGCCCGTCCGGAAGGCGCAGATCAAGCTCAAGGGCGGCGTATTCCAGATCAAGCTGGTCGCGACGTCGAAGATCAACCCCCCGAGCGTGTTGCCGCCCAATCCCGGGACGAGCTTTTGCATGATGGTCGAGATCATCGGGGGCGATCGCTACCACGTGCTCTTCGGTCCAGGCGCCGTGATCGTGAAGAACGACGCGAAGATGTTCCGGATCAAGAGCCCGACCACGGAAGGGTTCTGTCCGCTCCCCACGACGACGACGAGCACGGTGACGACGTCGTCGACCAGCTCGAGCACCACGTCGAGCACGTCGACGTCGACCTCGACTTCCACGTCGACCTCGAGCTCGAGCTCGACCACGACCTCGAGCTCCACGTCATCGACGACGTTGCCGTCGTGCGAGGTGCAGGGCGCGCCGTGCGGGACGTGCGGCTCGGGCCTGTGCGTCATCCGGTGCCAGGCGCCGAACCAGCTCGTGTGCATCGACACGTCGGTGAACAGCCCGCCGAACGGCTGCGGCAACGATGCCGGGTGCGCCGCGGGCCAGGCGTGCTGGCAGGTGAGCTACGGCGACTGCGGGGGCTACAACTCCGGCGGGTGCAGCGTCGGCTGCAATTGACGGGCACAGCTTCACGCGCATTCCTCCGCCCCCGCGCGTTTGACGGCCCGGGTTCACCCTCTTACGATCCGCCGACGAATGGCGGCCGGCGGCCACGCAGACGAGGCGGTGATCGCCGCTTCGATCGAGCCGCGGCGGCTCCTTCGACATCGCATTGCCGCCGCCGTCGTGCGTCGCTGGCTCTCGGCATGGCGCGCCGGCGCGCTGCTGATGGAGCTCCCGGACGGTTCCACGTGGACGTTCGGCGACAGCCGGTCCGACCGCCGCGTCGCCGTGTCCGTTCGCGACTGGCGCTTCTTCTCGCGCGTGGTCGCGCGGAGCGACGTCGGGCTCGGCGAGTCGTACATGGCCGGCGAGTGGCGGTGCGACGACCTGGTGGCGTTCTTCTCGCTCCTGCTGGGGCACGCATCGATCGTGCGGCGCGCGGGCCTGCTGTCGTGGACGATCCCGCTGGGACGACGACGCGCGCGTCCGGACCAGGCCGCCCGCGACGTGCGGGCGCACTACGACCTCGGCAACGAGTTCTTCGCGTCCTTCCTGGACGAGAGCATGACGTACAGCGCCGCGGTCTTCGCGACGCCGCCGACGTCGCTCGCCGACGCGCAGCGCGAAAAGCTCGACCGCATCTGCCGGCGGCTCGCGCTCGCCTCCGGCATGGACGTGCTCGACGTCGGGGGAGGGTGGGGGTCCTTCGCGATCCACGCCGCGGCCACCTACGGGTGTCGCGTCCGCTCGATCACGCTCTCCCCGGCCCAGCACGCGCTCGCCCGCGAGCGCGTCCGGGCGGCCGGGCTGGGTGCGCTCGTCGACGTGCGACTGTGCGACTATCGCGAGGTCGAGGGCCGCTTCGATCGCCTCGTGTCGATCGAGATGTTCGAGGCCATCCCGTTCGACGACTACGGGGTCTTCTTCCGCACCTGCGAGCGGCTGCTCGCACCGGACGGCTGCATGTTCCTCCAGACCAGCACCTATCCGGATCGCGACTTCGAGGGGTACCGCAAGAACGCCGACTGGATCCGCACGCACGTGTTCCCGGGTGGGCTGCTGGCGTCGCTCGACGCCGTGCGCGCGGCCCTCGCACGCGAGACGCGCCTCGGCATCGCGTGGATGGAGGACATCGCCCCGCACTACGCGACCACGCTGCGCCGCTGGCGCGAGCGCTTCCTCCTCAACCTGCCCCAGGTCCGGCGTCTCGGGTTCGACGCCGCGTTCATCCGCAAATGGGAGCTGTACCTCGCCATGTCCGAGGCGGCGTTCGCCACCCGCCGGCTCGCGACACTCCAGCTCCTGCTCAGCCGCACCGGCGCCGGCCCCGCGCTCTCGTCGTGAGGGTCGCGATCGTCGGTGGCGGCATCTCGGGCCTGGTGGTCGCCTATCTCATCTCGCCGCGCCACGACGTGACCGTGTTCGAGGCGAACGCCTGGGCCGGCGGGCATAGCCACACGATCGACGCCACCGTCGGCGGGCGGTCCTACGCCGTCGATACGGGATTCGTCGTCTACGACCCGCCGACCTATCCGGGATTCACGACCTTGCTCGACCGGCTCGGCGTCGCCACGCAGCCGAGCGAGATGAGCTTCAGCGTGCGCTGCGTCGCGAGCGGGCTCGAGTACAGTGGCCGCTCGGCCGCCGCCCTGTTCATGCAGCCGGGGAATCTCCTCTCGCCCGCGTTCTACCGCATGCTGCGCGACGTCCTGCGCTTCAACCGCGAGGCACCGCGCCTGCTCCACGGTGACGCCACGACGACGCTGGGCGCCTACCTGGCGGCGGGGCGCTACTCGATCGAGTTCCGCGAGAGCTACCTCGTTCCGATGGCGAGCGCGATCTGGTCGGCGCGGCCGAGCCAGGTGCTCGAGATGCCGGCGCGCAGCGTCGCCGGCTTCTTCCAGCATCACGGGTTGCTGCGCCTGCGCCGCCGGCCGCAGTGGCGCGCCATAACGGGTGGTGCCCGGCGCTACGTCGAGGCCCTGACGGCCGGCTATCGCGATCGCCTGCGCCTGCGGTGCCGCGTCGAGTCGGTGCGACGCCACGCCGATCACGTCGAGGTGCGAACCCGCGACGGCGCGGAGCGCTTCGATCGCATCGTGCTCGCGACGCACGGGAGCCAGGCCCTCCGTCTCCTCGCCGATCCGACGCCGACGGAGCGCGAGGTGCTGGGTGCCTTCGCCGACGAGGAGAACGTGGCCGTGGTGCACACGGACGCGAGCCTGCTGCCGTCGAGACGAATGGGCTGGGCGGCGTGGAACGTCCACCTGGACCCGCGCGTCGACCGTGTCGCCCTCACGTACAACATGAGCCTGCTCCAACGCCTGTCGTCACCGGAGCCGATCTGCGTCACGCTGAACGCGACGTCAGCGATCGATCCCGCGAAGGTGATCGCCCGCATGACGCATCTGCATCCCGTCTATTCGCGCGCCGCGATCGCCGCGCAGGCGCAGCGCGAGAACTTGAACGGCCCGAACCGGACGTACTACTGCGGCGCCTACTGGGGATACGGCTTCCACGAGGACGGCGTCGCCAGCGCGCTCGCGGTGTGCCGGCACTTCGGCGGGTCGCTCGATCGGTGAGCACGCCGTGACGCGCGGGTGGATGCGCGGCCTGGCCGTGCTGGTGTCGGCGGGCCTGTACTGCGCGGCGTTCCCGCCGTGGAACCTCTCGCTCGTCGCGTGGGTCGCGCTGGTGCCGTTCCTGGTCGCGCTGCGCGGGGTCGGCACCGGCGGCGCGGCCGCGCTAGGTCTCCTCTGGGGAACGGCGACGCTGTCGGGGATCGGCTACTGGGTGCCGGGCGCGCTCTCCACCTATTGGCAGCAGCCGTACTGGTTCGGCTTCCTGTTCGCGCTCGGCGTTGCCCTCGTGTTCATGGGTCAGTACTTCGCGCTGTTCGGGCTCGCGTACCATCGCGTCGAACGGTGGAGTCCGCGCAGCCGGCCATGGCTCGTCGCCGCGCTGTACGTGACCTGCGAGCTCGCCCGCGCGCGGCTCTTGACCGGCCATCCGTGGCTCCTCCTCGGCTACGCGCTCGTGCCGCACGTGGCGCTGATCCAGCTGGCCGAGCTGGGTGGCGTGTACGTGCTCTCGTACGCGCTCGCGCTGGCAAACGCGTTCGTCGCCGAAGCGGTCGGGCGATCGGAACAGCGGGCGCGCCCGCTCGTCGCGGCCATGCTCGTCGTCGTCGCGGTCGGTGTCTACGGGGCGATCCGGCTCCGTGCGCCGCTCCCCGCGGAGCCGCAGGTTCCCGTGATGGTGGTGCAGGGCAACCGAGACGCGGGCGCGGCCTGGCGGGCGGAGTCCTTCGCGCAGGGATTCGAGGACTACATTCACCTCACGACGAGCGGCGCGGCGCGCGCCCACCCGCGACTGGTCGTCTGGCCCGAGAGCGCAGTGACGTTCTTCCTCGCGGACGAGCCCGGCTATCTTCGTGCCATCACCGAAGCCCTCGAGCCGCTGAACGCCGACCTGATCGTCGGCGGGCCGCGCAAGGAGGCGGGGGACGGGGAGACGCGCTTCTTCAACTCGGCCTTCTACGTCACCGGCGGCCGCATCGACGCTCGCTATGACAAGGTGCATCTGCTGCCGTTCGCGGAGTACTTCCCGCTCCGAACGATCCGGCTCTTGCGGCGTCGCTTCGAGGCCGTGCGCTACTACGCCGCTGCCGAGCAGCCGGCCATGTTGAAGACCCGCTTCGGCGACGTTGCCACGCTGATCTGCTTCGAGGCGATCTTTCCGGAGGTGGTGCGCCGGCAGACGGCGGCGGGCGCGACGCTCATGGTGAACCTCTCGAACGACGCCTGGTTCGGCCCGAGCGCTGGAGCGGACCAGCATGTCCAGATGGTGGCGCTACGCGCCGTCGAGAGCCGGCTCTGGGTGATCCGCGCGACCGGCACGGGCGTCTCCGCGATCATCGATCCGTACGGCCGGGTGACGGCGCGCGCGCCGCTTTTCACCGCCGCCACCATCGACGATCGCGTGGTGCCCATGGCTGTCACGACGCCGTACGAGCGGATCGGCGATGCGTTCGCGTGGCTCTGCGTGCTCGCGACCGCGATGGGGCTCGCGCTGGCGCCCCGAGCCTAGAAGGGTCTCGTCACGGCGGGGTCGCCGCCAGCGTGCAGTCCCGCATCGAGCCGCGCGAGATCACGGGCGAGGCCGGTTTCGACGAAGAGGCGTCGCGCCCGTTCGGCGTGCGCGGAAAGGTCGCCGTTCGTGCCGTTACCCGCGCGCACGCGAAGAGCCATCTCGGCGCATGTCCGCGCGAGCTCGCCCTGCACCTCCAGCCGCTCGGCCTCGGCGATCGCCTTCGTCCACCAGGCGACGGCTTTGCTCGGCCGTCCGAGGAGCCAGTGGAGCCGCCCGACGAGCCGCCACGTCTCCACCCGCGCGCCGGCGACCACGCGGGCGACCCGGAGCGCCTGGCGCGCGCTTCGCTTGGCCTCGGTACGCAGCGCGCCGAGAGACGACTCCGGCGGAGAGCCGGCGCTCTCGAGCGCCGCCAGCGCGTGCCACAGCCGCGCCGTCGTGTAGGCGGAGAGGTGCCAGGGCGGGATGATCCCTGCCTGCGCGACGATCGCGGCGGCCTGCTCGAGGCTCGCGCCCGCCTCCGCCTGCTCGCCGCGAAGGGTCTGCGCCTTCGCCCTGGTACCGAGAGCGAGCACGCGCAGCGCGTCTTCGGTGCGACCGGCGGAATAGCGCTCGACGGCGGCGAGCGTGGCGTCGAGGTCGCGCGCCTCCAGGAGGAGGATCGCCTCCATGATGTCGTAGTTCGCCTGCGCGAACTCGTAGCCGTACGCGTCGCTCACCTGGGCGAGCTGCTCGAGCTGTCCCCGCGCGGCGCCGAGCCGTCCCTGCCGGATCTGCCGGTCGGCTTCCAGTCCGAGGTAGGAGTTCACGTCCCAGAACAGGCCGTTGCGGAGGCCGCGCTCGAGCAGATCGGCCGGGATGCCGGGCTCCTCGCGCCACTTGCCCTCGAGGAAGTTGATGACGAAGCGGAAGAAGCCGCAGCCGAGCTCGTCGCCGACCTCGCCCGGCCGGATGAGCTGCTGGGCCCGGCGCAGGAAGCGGCGGCTCACCGCGAACGACGTGCCCGAGTAGGCGAACGCGGCTCCGCCCATCACGTACGTCAGGCAGGCCGTGCCGATGGTCGCCGGGTCGCGATGGTTCATGCGGCGGATGGCGGCGATGTTGTCGACGAACATGCGCTGCGGGTCGCTCGTGGTCATGGCGCGGAAGCGCCGGAACATGATCTCGAAGGCTTCCCGCTCCTGATCCGAGACCGCCTGCGTCGCGCGGGCCTCCGGGCGGGTGTAGAGGCGGAACAGCACGGCGAGCATGTCCGAGGCGAACCGGAGCTGCGTCTCGACCCCGCGCTTCGCGACGCGATAGCCGTTGTGCTCGAGCGCGCGGTCGAAGCTCGCGATCGACTCGGTGAGCCGCCCGGTGTTGAGGAGCGCGTAGCCGATGTTCTTCTCGAGCAGCGCCTTGTGCTGCCGGTCGCCGCCGTCGCCGTGGAGCTCCGCGTAGATGCGGGCGGCCTCGCGGAAGTGCGTCAGGGCCTCGGCCGAGGCGGCGCTTCGCGCGGCTTCCTCCCCAGCCTTGAAGAGGTGCTCCTCGGCTTTCGGGAGATCGTCGGCGCGGCCGTAGTGGTAGCCGAGCATGCCGTGGAATTCCGCGAGGCGGTCCGAGAACAACCCCTCGATCGACTCCGCGACGGTGTGGTGCAGCTCCTTGCGCGTCTTCTGCAGGATGGACTCGTACACCGTCTCCTGCGCGAGCGCGTGCGTGAAGATGTACTCCAGCTCCTGGCCGAGCGTGCGACCGCCGACGGCGACGTCGAATCCGCCCCCGCGCCGGAGCAGGAGCTGGCGCTGCTGCAGGCGGGCCAGCTCGTCGTCCAGCTCGCTGTCGCTTTCGCCCTGGCGCCGGGAGATGTCGGCGATGATGCGGTAGTAGAAGGTGCGCCCGATCACGGAAGCGACCTGGAGGAGGTGGCGCGTCGGCTCGTCGAGCCGGTCGACGCGGGCCATGATGACTTCCTGGATGGTGCCCGGGATCACGACCGCGTCGATCTTCGTGGTCACGCGGAAGCGCCCGTCGGCATACTCGACGGCTCCCTGGTCGATCAGCGAGCGCACGACCTCTTCGATGTAGAACGGATTGCCCTCGGCCTTGCGCGTGATGAGGTCGCGCGTCGCCTTCGGCAGGTCGTCGATGCGGAGCAGGTTCTGCACGAGCGCGCCCGACTGCTGCGCGTCGAGCGGCTCGATGCGGATCTCGTCGTATCGCGCCGGCGCGCTCGCGAGCGCGCTGCGCACGACGCGCTCCGCGGTGTCCTGGTAGTCGGGGCGGAAGACGTTCACGAACAGGACGGCGTGCTCGGCCGCGAGGCGGAGCAGCGTTTCGAGCAGCGCCACCGACGTGCCGTCGGCCCAGTGCAGGTCTTCGAACACGAGCACGAGCGGCCGGACGGCCGCGATGTGCTGGAACAGCTCGCGCGTGTTCTTCGTGATGAGCTTCTCGAGCGCCTCGCCCTCGATTCCCTGAAGCCGCTCGCCGTAGGCGCCAGGCGGCCGCATGCCGAGCAGCGTCGCGACGAACGGAAGCGCCTCGGCCGCCGCGTCGCCCATCACCGCGACGACGGCCGTCTCGAGCTTGCGGAACGCCTCCGGCTCGCCGTCATCGTCGCCGATGCCGGCCCACTGGCGCAGCAGGTCGACGAACGGATGGAAGCTCAGGTTCTGATCGATGGCCGTCGAGCGACCCTCGAGCACCGTTGCGTTCCGCAGCGGCCCGAAGGCGAGGGCTTCGGCCATGAGGCGCGACTTGCCGAGCCCGGCCTCGCCGATGACGTTCGCGATGCCGCCCTGGCCGGTGAGCACGCGCGTGAAGCAGGCGTGGAGCTGCTGCAGCTCGCGATCGCGACCGACGAGCGGCGACGAGATGGTCCGGTCCGCCGCGGACACGCGCGCGCGGTGCACCTGCTGCTTCACGGAGGCGAGCTCGTACACCGGCACGGGCTGGCCCTTGCCCTTCAGATCGAGCGCTTTCGGCGGAAGGTACTCGAACGCGTCCCTGGTGTAGCGATGCGTCTCCGGCGCGACGTAGATCGCGCCATCTCCCGCCGCGTCCTTCAGGCGCGCGGCGAGGTTGACGGTGTCGCCCATGACGGTGAAGTCGCGCTTCAAGCGCCCGCCGATCTCGCCGGCGATCACGAGACCGGTGTTGACGCCCATGTGCACTTCGAGTGGCGTCGGGAGGGATTCCTCCTGGCTGAACTGCGCGAGACGCTCGCGGATCTCGATCGCTGCATTGATCGCCCGGCGCGGGGCGTTCTCGATGGCGTTCGGCACCCCGAAGAGCGCCATGAGGCATTCGCCGATGTACTTGTCGACGACGCCGCCGTGGGCGCGGACGACCGCCTCGAGGGCGGTGAAGCAGCGGTTCAAGAGAAGTCTCAGGTCTTCCGGCAAGAAGCGCTCCGAGAGCGCCTCGAACCCGGCGATGTCGGCGAAGAGCACCGTCGCCTGACGGCGCTCGCTGTCGCGCTTGACCATGCGGCCACTGCGTCTGGCGGCGACGAGGTCGTAGATCGGCACCGCCTCTGCCCCGTTGTTCGACGCGAGCGGCGCCAGGGCGCGGTACTCGAACGCCTTCGCGGTCTCCGCGAAGGTGAGCGGCCCGACGAAGATCTGTCCGGGCCCCGACGCGCGTTCGAGCTGCCGGGCGAGGGATACCGCATTCCCCATGACGGTGAACTCGCGCCGCACGGCGCCACCGATCTCGCCGGCAACGACCGGACCGGTGTTCACACCGATGTGGATGTCGAGGTCGGCCGTCTCGCCGTTCTCCGCGTTGTAGGCGTAGAGGTCGGCGCGCATCGCGATCGCCGCGGCGACCGCCTGGCGCGTGGCGACGTGGTCGCCGGGCGTGAGGCCGAAGATCGCCATGACGCAGTCGCCGATGTACTTGCTGACGACCCCCCCGTGCTCGACCACGATCCGCTCGATGCGGCGAAATACCTCGTTGATGACGTCGGTCACCGCCTCGGGGTCGAGCCGCTCGGACAGGGCGGTGAAGCCGGAGATGTCGGCGTAGATGACGGTCGCGTTACGGCGCTCGCTCTGACGCGGCGGGTCGTGCGGGGACGACGTCAGACCGACGCCTCCCGCTGCCCATCGCGAACACCCAGACTGCGACGCGTCCAGCCGTGCATCGCGACAAGAAACTTGCTCGTCCGATCCCGGCTCGTCAAGGGTGGATGCTCGCCGTGCCCTCGACATGCACGCCAGGACCGCCCCAACAAAGCTTGCATATCCATGCTTCGGTCTGGTAGCCGTACCGCTGGTCGCCGAGTCGACGCGATCGTCGAAAACCGGGGCGACGCAGAAAAGAGGGCGGAGATGAAGTCGCAGCTCGCTACATGGCGTAGAGCGCACCACGCTGAATCGCCCGCGAGCAGGTTTCTTCGCCGGTGGATGCTCGGCGTGATGGTGCTGGCGCTCAGGGCGTCGGCCGCCCGCGCCGGCTGCAACATCATCCCGCCGGTCCAGGCGCAGGCCCAACCGTCCACCCTGGGGAGCGTGGCGAGCCCGATCACGACTGCCCTACAGCAAGTCGAGATCCAGCTCGTCTCGGAATGCGACGCCACCGAGTTCGATCCCGACCCGTCGAAGAACGACGTCAGCATCACGTTTCCGCCCGCGGGTCCGACCCAGCCGCCGGCGATTCACGTGGTCCCCGACAGCGTCGAGTGCACGGCCGGGGGATCGCCC
>DATJZY010000043.1 GCA_035577985.1 Candidatus Eisenbacteria bacterium | reverse complement strand
GCTGCGCCGCGATCCCGTTCGCCTCACCATGGCCGGGCTCGGCACCGTCATCCTCATGTTCATCATGGGGTACGGGATCACGCTCGACGTCGAGCATCTCACCTTCGCCGTGCTCGACCGCGACGACACGACGATCAGCCGGGACTACGCGCTCAACCTGTTCGGCTCGAACCGCTACTTCACGGAGCTCGCGCCGATCACCGACTACGACGATCTGGATCGCCGCATGCGATCCGGCGAGCTCAGCCTGGCGATCGAGCTGCCGCCCGGCTTCGGTCGCGACGTCGCCCGGCGCCGGCCGGTGCAGGTCGCCGCCTGGATCGACGGGGCGATGCCGAACCGCGGCGAGACGATCCGCGGCTACATGCGGGAGATCCACGCGGAGTGGCTGCGGGAGAAGACACGCGAGCTCGGCGTGTCGAATCCGGCGGACCAGTTCCAGATCGCGCTGCGCTATCGCTACAACCCCGACGTCAAGAGCATCGTCGCGATGGTGCCGGCGGTGATCCCGCTGCTGCTGATGTTCATCCCGGCGATGCTCGCCGCGCTCAGCGTCGTGCGCGAGAAGGAGATGGGCTCCATCGTCAATTTCTACGTCACGCCGACGACGCGGCTCGAGTTCCTGCTCGGGAAGCAGCTGCCCTATGTCGTGCTCGCGATGATCAACTTCGTCACGATGGTGCTGCTCGCGATCACCGTGTTCGGCGTGCCGCTGAAGGGCAGCTTCGTGACGCTGGTGGTCGCGACGCTCATCTACGTCGGCACCGCCACGGCGATCGGGCTGCTGATCTCGACGTTCGTTCGCAGCCAGGTCGCGGCCATCTTCGGGACGGCGATCATGACGTTCCTGCCCGCCTCACAGTTCTCCGGAATGATCAACCCCGTGTCCTCGCTCCAGGGATTCGGTGCGATCATCGGGGCCGTCTTCCCGACCACCCACTACCTCACCATCGCCCGCGGCACGTTCTCGAAGGCGCTCGGCTTCTACCCCCTGCGGCTGTCGTTCGTTCCGCTGCTGATCACCGTGCCCGTGCTGCTCGCGCTCACCGGGGCGCTGCTCCAGAAGCAGGAGAAGTGAGTCGTGCGCGCGTCGAACATCCTTCACCTGGGCGTCAAGGAGCTGCGCAGTCTCGCGCGCGACCCCGTGATGCTGTTCCTGATCTTCTGGGGCTTCACCTTCGCGGTCTACGCCGCCGCCACGGTGATGCCGGAGACGCTCAATCGTGCGTCGATCGGCATCGTGGACGAGGACTGGTCGCCGCTCTCGACGCGCATCTCGGGCGCCTTCTACCTGCCGTACTTCACGCCGCCGTCGTTCATCACGCAGCAGGAGATGGACGCGAGGATGGACGTCGGGGACGACACGTTCGCGCTGGACATCCCGCCGGATTTCCAGCGCGATCTCCTGGCCGGGCGTCGGCCGACGATGCAGCTCAACGTCGATGCGACCCGCATGTCGCAGGCGTACACGGGCAGCGTCTACGTCCAGGAGATCGTCGCGACCGAGGTGCAGGCGTTCGCCGAGCGCCACCGGTCCAGGATGTCGCTCCCGGTCGACCTGGCCGAGCGGGTGCGCTTCAACCCGCAGCTCACGAAGACCTGGTTCGGCGGCATCATGGAGCTGATCAACCAGGTGACCATGCTCTCCGTCGTGCTCACCGGCGCGGCACTCATCCGCGAGCGCGAGCATGGCACCGTCGAGCATCTGCTCGTGATGCCCGTCACGCCGTTCGAGATCATGACCAGCAAGGTGTGGGCGAACGGCCTCGTGGTCCTCGTGGTCTGCGGCCTGTCGCTCGCGTTCGTCATCCGAGGCGTGCTCGCGATGCCGGTCGAGGGGTCGGTCGCATTGTTCCTCGTCGGCGCAGCGCTGAACCTCTTCGCGACGACGTCGCTCGGCATGTTCCTCGGCACGATCGCGCGCTCGATGCCACAGTTCGGGCTGCTGTTCATGATCACCCTGATCCCCCTGTTGATGTTGTCCGGCGGAATCACGCCGCGCGAGAGCATGCCGAGCTTCGTGCAGACGGTGATGCTGGCCGCTCCCACGACGCATTTCGTGATGCTGGCGCAGGCGATCCTCTATCGCGGGGCGGGGCTGGATGTGGTGTGGCGGCAGTTCGTCGTCCTCTTCGGCATTGGCGCAGCGCTGTTCGGCTACGCGCTGGCGCGTTTTCGCGCCACGATCGGCACGATGGTGTGAGCACGGAGATGGCGGAGAGCCGCCGCGCATCGCTTCGCGGCGACGTGATGGAAGGCATCGCGTTCAAGTTCGCGCGGGCGAATCGGCCGGTCCGCGTGCAGGTCGAACGGCGCGGCCTCGGCGCGCACCTCGACCGGAGTACGGTGTGTCCGTCCGTACACGCCGCGCTCGAGGCGTTCCTCGGCGAGCTGAGCGGCGCCGCGCCCGGGAACGTCGCCGCGGTGGCGGCGCGCCAGGAAGACCGCTGAAGCCCGCGCGCTTAGGAGGACCGAGATGGCATCACGAGAGAAGGCGTCCAAAGACGGCGGCCGCGCCCGGAAGGAAAGATCGGAACGGCTCGGCCGCAGGGACTACGAGAAGCGTCTCGCCAAGCTGCACGTCGATCTCGTGAAGCTGCAGGAATGGGTCAAGCACAAGGGGCTCAAGATCTGCATCGTCTTCGAGGGCCGCGACGGCGCCGGCAAGGGCGGGACGATCAAGGCGATCACCGAGCGGGTGAGCCCGCGCGTGTTTCGCGTCGTCGCGCTGCCCACGCCGACCGAGCGCGAGAAGAGCCAGATGTACCTCAGGCGGTACGTGAACCACGTCCCCGCGGCGGGTGAGGTCGTGATCTGGGACCGCAGCTGGTACAACCGCGCCGGAGTCGAGCGCGTGATGGGCTTCTGCTCCGAGGAGGAGACGAAGCGGTTCCTCGAGCTCGCGCCGGCCTTCGAGAAGATCATGGTCGACGAGGGGATCGTCCTCCTCAAGTACTGGCTCGAGGTCGGCATGGAGGAGCAGACGCGCCGCCTCGAGGCGCGCATCCACGACGGCCGCAAGATCTGGAAGCTCTCGCCGATGGACCTCGAATCCTACCGACGCTGGTACGACTACTCGCGCGCACGCGACGAGATGTTCCAGGCGACCGACACGGCGTGGGCGCCCTGGTACGTCGTCCGCTCGGACGACAAGCGGCGCGCGCGCCTGAACGTCATCACGCACCTCTTGAGCCGGATCCCGTACAAGAAGCTGCCGCGCGACGCGATCGAGCTGCCGAAGCGCCAGAAGGCGCACGGCTACCGTGAGCCCGACTACCCGTATAAGTTCGTCCCGGAGAAGTTCTGAACGGCGGCCCTGCCGGGGCTCGTTGGCGCGCGATGACAAGCCACGCGCCGCGCCGACCACATACGGAGAGCGTCACATGGCGATGACGATGAAAGCGGCGGTGGTACGCGCCTTCGGTGCGCCGCTCACGATCGAGGACGTCCCGATCCCGACGCCGGAACCCGGCGAGGTCCTGGTTAAAGTCGCCGCGTGCGGCGTTTGCCACACGGACCTCCACGCGGCGGACGGCGACTGGCCGGTGAAACCGACGCTGCCGTTCGTTCCGGGTCACGAAGGGGCGGGGGTCGTGGCGGCCGTCGGCTCCGGCGTCGGCGGGATCAAGGAAGGAGACCCCGTCGGCGTCGCGTGGCTCCACGACGCGTGCGGCACGTGCGAGTACTGCATCACCGGCTGGGAGACGCTCTGCGAGGCGCAGCACAACAGCGGCTACAGCGTGAACGGCGCCTTCGCGGAGTACGTAGTCGGATCGGCGGCGTACGTCGCGCGGCTCCCCGACCGTCCCGACTTCGTCGCGATGGCGCCGATCCTCTGTGCGGGCGTCACCACCTACAAGGGCATCAAGGAGACGGATACCAGGCCGGGCCAGTGGCTCGCGATCTCCGGGATCGGCGGGCTCGGCCATCTGGCCGTGCAGTACGCCAAGGCGATGGGCCTGCACGTCGTAGCTCTGGACGTAACCGAGGAGAAGCTGGCCCTCGCCCGCTCGCTCGGCGCCGACGTGACCGTCAGCGTGAGGGCACCGGATGCCGCGCAGCAGGTCGTCACGCAGACGGGCGGCGGCGCGCACGGCGTGCTCGTGACGGCCGTGTCGCCGGCCGCCTTCGCCCAGGCGCTTCGGATGGTGCGGCGCAAGGGCACAGTGAGCCTGGTCGGCCTGCCACCTGGAGATTTCCCGACGCCGATCTTCGACGTCGTGCTGAAGCGAATCACGATCCGTGGCTCGATCGTCGGGACGCGGGAGGACCTCGCCGAAGCGATCCAATTCGCAGCCGCGGGCAAGGTGCGTGCTCACGTTCACGGGGCGCCCCTCGCAGAGATCAACCGGGCGCTGTCCGACCTCAGAGCAGGGAACGTCGACGGTCGGATCGTGCTCAGGTTGATGTAGACGGAGGGGCTCGATGGCGAGGGGGAAAAGCGACCAGGCGAAGGGCCAGCAGAAGCGCATGAGTCATCCGACCGATCTTCCTCGCGACGCCACGCCCGCGACGGCGGACCTGCTCGCGCAGTACGGCTGCGGCCCCGTCCAATTCTCGGGCACGTCCGATGCGCTGTACGAGCGCCATCTCCTGTTCGACAGCGTCCGGGACGTCGCGTCGGCCGGGGCGCGCGAGCGGTTCGAGGCGGTCGCGCGCTCGGTGCGCGACGTCCTGTCGCAGCGCTGGATCCGCACCGAGCAGACCTACGAACGCGAGAACCCGAAGCGGGTCTACTACCTGTCGCTCGAGTTCCTCATCGGGCGCTCGCTCGCGAACAACGTCATGAACCTGCTGCTCGACCCCATCGCCCGGCGCGTCTCGGCGGAGCAGGGGCTCGACTGGCTCGGGCTGCTGGAGCAGGAGCCCGACGCCGGGCTCGGCAACGGGGGCCTCGGGCGGCTCGCGGCCTGCTTCCTCGACTCGATGGCCACCATGCAGCTGCCCGCCATGGGCTACGGCCTTCGCTACGACTACGGGATGTTCCGGCAGACGATCGAGGACGGTTGGCAGCGGGAGCAGCCAGACAACTGGCTCCGTCGTCCCGACCCGTGGGAGGTGGCGCGCCCGGACGAATGCGTCGAGGTGAACCTCAACTGCTCGTTCGAGGTTCGCGCCGGCGCCCTCCAGCCGATCCCGGGCCGACCGTCGACGCTGATCGGCATGCCGTTCGACCGTCCCGTCGTCGGCTATGGCGGGAAGACGATCAACACGCTCCGCCTCTGGGCCGCGGCGGCGCGGGACTACTTCGACTTCGCGCAGTTCAGCCACGGCGACTTCGTCGGCGCGCTCGCCGAGAGTCTCGGGGCCGAGTCGCTGACCCGCGTCCTCTATCCGGACGACTCGACGACGATGGGCCAGGGGCTTCGCTTCGTGCAGGAGTACTTCCTGGTCGCCTGCGCGCTCGCCGACCTGGTCCGCCGCTTCCGGCGGGGGAACGCGGACTGGAGCGCGTTGCCGGATCACGTCGCGATCCAGCTGAACGACACCCATCCGGCGATGGCGGTGCCCGAGCTGATGCGCATCCTCCTCGACGACGCGCACCTGCCCTGGGACGAGGCCTGGGACCTGACGCGCCGGACGATCGCCTATACCAACCACACGCTCCTGCCCGAGGCCCTCGAGAAGTGGCCGCTCGACTGGTTCGCGATTCTGGTTCCACGCAACGTCGAGATCATCCTCGAGATCAACCGGCGGCTCGTCGACGACGTCCGCGGGCGCTTCCCGGGTGACGAGGGACGCGTCCAGCGCGCGGCGCTCGTCGAGGAGGGCTCGGAGCGCAAGATCCGGATGGCGAACCTCGCGATCGTCGGCTCGCACAGCACGAACGGCGTGTCGGCGATCCATTCGGAGCTGCTGCGCACGACGACCGTCCGCGACCTCGCGGAGCTCTTCCCCGAACGCTTCAGCAACAAGACGAACGGCGTGACGCCGCGGCGCTGGCTGCGGCTCGCGAACCCGGCGCTCGCCAGCGTGATCACCGACGCGATCGGTGCGGGCTGGGTGACCGACCTCGGCGAGCTGACGCGGCTCGCGCCGCTCGCCGACGACGCCGGCCTTCGCGACGCGTTCCGGCGAGCCAAGCGCGACGCCAAGGTGCGGTTCGCCGACTGGGTTCGCTCCACGACCGGCCAGGCCGTCGACCCGGACACGATCTTCGACTGCCACGTGAAGCGCATCCACGAGTACAAGCGCCAACTCCTGAACGCGCTCCGCATCGTCGTGCTCTACGACCGCCTCCGCGCGAACCCCCGGCTCGACATGGTCCCGCGGACGTTCTTCTTCGCGGGGAAGGCGGCGCCGGCCTACCACCTCGCGAAGATCATCATCAAGTTCCTGAACGGCCTCGCGGGGACGATCGACGCGGATCCCGCGCTGAGGAATCGGCTCAAGGTCGTCTTCCTGCCCGACTATTCCGTGACGCTCGCCGAGCGGCTCATCCCTGCGAGCGACGTGTCGAACCAGATCTCGACGGCCGGCTACGAGGCGAGCGGCACGAGCAACATGAAGTTCATGATGAACGGCGCGCTCACCATCGGCACGCGGGACGGCGCGACCATCGAGATGGCAGCGGAGGCGGGCGAGGAGAACTTCTTCCTCTTCGGCCTGACCGCGGAGCAGGTGGCGGAGAGCCGCGGCTGGTACAACCCGCGATGGCACTACGAGCACGAGCAGGAGACGCGGGCCGCGCTCGATCTCATCTTCTCCAATCAGTTCAGCCAGAACGAGGTGGGAGCGTTCGAGCCGATCCGCGAGGCGCTCCTCACGCACGGCGACTACTACATGCATCTCGCCGACCTGCGCGCCTACCTCGAGGCGAGCGGGCAGCTCGGCGCGCTCTACGCCGACCGGGACGGCTGGGCGCGGAAGGCGATCCTCAACGTGGCGGCGTCGGGCAGGTTCTCGAGCGACCGGACGATCGCCGAGTACGCCGCCGGGATCTGGAACGCGAAGCCCTGCATCGTGACGTAACCATGGCCGCGATCAGCCCGATCGCCGGAGAGCCGGCGCCGCCGTCCGTTCTCGTGAACGTCACGAGGCTGATCGATGCCTACTACACCCAGCGCCCGGATGCGTCGGTGCCGGCGCAGCAGGTGGTGTTCGGGACCTCGGGCCATCGCGGCTCCTCGCTCGACGGCACCTTCAACGAGGACCACATCGTCGCGATCACGCAGGCGATCTGCCTCCATCGGAAGCAGGAGCGCATCGACGGGCCGCTCTTCCTCGGCTTCGATACGCATGCGCTCTCGAAGCCCGCGTTCGCGACCGCACTCGAGGTGCTGGCGGCGAACGGCGTCGACGTCATGGTCGATGCCCGGAACGGATACACGCCGACGCCGGTCGTGTCGCACGCGGTGCTGGGATACAACCGCGGGCGCCGGAGCGGGATCGCAGACGGCATCGTCATCACGCCGTCGCACAACCCACCGGAGTACGGCGGCTTCAAGTACGACCCGCCGCACGGCGGGCCGGCCGACACCCACGTGACGCGCTGGATCGAGGAGCGTGCCAACGCGCTCCTCGCGGACGGGGTGCGCCAAGTCGCCCGGATACCGGTCGACCGCGCGCGCACGGCGCCGACCACGCACGCATTCGAGTACCGCGACGCCTACGTCGCCGATCTCGCCTCGGTCGTCGACGTCGAAACGATCCGCGCGAGCGGCGTGCACATCGGCGTCGATCCTCTTGGCGGCGCCAGCGTCGACTACTGGCACGCGATCGCGGAGCGGTACGGACTCGACCTCACGGTCGTGAACGACGCCGTCGACCCGACGTTCCGCTTCATGACCGTCGACTGGGACGGGAAGATCCGCATGGACCCGTCTTCGCCGTACGCGATGGCGCGTCTGGTCGGCCTGAAGGACCGTTTCGACGTCGCCTGCGCCAACGACACTGACGCCGATCGCCACGGTGTCGTCAGCCGGAGCGCCGGCCTCGTGGAGCCGAACCATTACCTCAGCGTCGCGATCGACTATCTCTTCCGACATCGCCCGCGCTGGTCGGACGCGGTCGCCGTCGGCAAGACGGTCGTGAGCAGCAGCATGATCGACCGGGTGGCGGTGCGCCTCGGGCGGCAGCTCGTCGAGGTGCCGGTCGGGTTCAAGTGGTTCGTCGACGGCCTCGTGCGCGGGACGATCGGCTTCGGCGGCGAGGAGAGCGCCGGGGCCACCTTCCTCCGGCGCGACGGCGGGGTGTGGACGACGGACAAGGACGGCCTCGTGCCGAACCTGCTCGCGGCCGAGATCACGGCGCGCACCGGCAAGGACCCGGGCGCGCACTACCGGGCGCTAACGGCCGAGCTGGGCGAGCCGTGCTACGCGCGCATCGATGCCCCGGCGACCCCCGAGCAGAAGGCGCGGCTCGCGGCGCTCTCGCCGGCCGCGGTCACGACCACGACGCTGGCCGGTGAGCCGATCGTCGCTCGCACCACCACCGCGCCGGGGAACGACGCGCCGATCGGCGGCCTCAAGGTCGTGGCAGCGAACGGCTGGTTCGCGGCGCGGCCGTCGGGCACGGAGGACATCTACAAGATCTACGCGGAGAGCTTCAGGGACCATGCCCACCTCGATGTCATCGTGACCGAAGCCCGAGCGATCGTGAGCACGGCGTTAGGGACCTCTGCGCCGAGCCGCGGATCGCGAGGAGCACGACCATGAGCGAGGACGGCCGCCTGACGAACGTTCCGCCGGTCCCAGACGGCTACCGTGCCTCGGGCGTGTTGCTACACGTCACCTCGCTGCCCTCGCCGTATGGCGTTGGCGATGTCGGACCGTCCGCGTGGGCCTGGATCGACCGCCTCCACGACGCCGGGCAAAGCTGGTGGCAGGCGCTGCCCCTCGGTCCTACGGGGTACGGCAACTCCCCGTACCAATCGTCGTCGTCCTTTGCGGGCAACGGGGTCTTGATCAGCCCACAGGCTCTCATCGAGGACGGCTTGGTGCGGGCCGGCGAGTTCGATTCCCGTTCGTTTTCGGCGGTGGCCGTCGACTACGACGTCGTCATCCCGTTCAAGCACCAGCTGCTCGAAACGGCTTGGGCGAACTTCAAGCACGTAGGCCGCCGGGATCTACAGGTCGCTTCTGATGAGTTCCGTCACGCGCAGGCGCACTGGCTAGAAGATTACGCGCTATTTCGCGCAGTGAAGGCAAAGCACAACGATGCGTATTATCTCGATTGGCCGTCGGCGCTGGTAGAGCGTGTCCCGGCGGCGTTGGATCGAGCCCGCCAGGAACTCTCGGAGCGAATCGACCAGGTCTGTTTCGCTCAGTTCTTGTTGTTCCGTCAGGGCAACCGCCTCAAGGACTATGCCCGTGGCAAGGGCGTGCGCTTGATGGGCGACCTGCCGTTTTTCGTTTCTGCCGACTCCAGCGACGTGTGGACGCACCCGGAGCTGTTCCTGCTGGACGACCGGAGCCGCCCGCGTTTTGTCGCCGGTGTGCCGCCCGACGATTTCAGCGCGGAGGGGCAGCTGTGGGGCAATCCCGTCTACGACTGGGACGCCCTGCGGCGCACCGGCTATCGCTGGTGCATCGATCGCCTGCGCGCCTTGCTGGAGCATGTCGATGCGATCCGTCTGGATCACTTCCGTGCCTTCGCCGCAGCGTGGCACGTCCCGTCCGCAGCGCTCACAGCCCGAGCGGGCCATTGGGTCCCCGGTCCGGGCGCCGACTTCTTCAGCGCGGTCCAGAAGGAGTTGGGTACCCTCCCGTTAATCGCCGAAGACTTGGGTGTGATCACGCCGGATGTGCGTGCGCTTCGCGACCAGTTTCAGATCCCGGGAATGCGCGTTCTGCAGTTTGGTTTCGATGGTCGCGCGGACAATCCCTACCTGCCGCACAACTACGTTGCCAACTCGGTGGTGTACACCGGCACGCATGACAACAACACGACGCGCGGGTGGTTCGAAGCCCTACCGGACGAAGCGCGGCAGCGCGTGTGGGCCTACCTGAAGCGGCCCGCGGGCGATAGTCGTGAGGTCGCGCCGGCATTGTTGGAGTTGGCGTGGTCGTCTGCGGCGGTGCTGGCGATGACGCCGCTACAGGATCTGCTCAACCTAGGGAGCGACGCGCGTATGAACGTACCCGGTCATGCGGCGGGTAACTGGCGTTGGCGCTGCACCGAAACGACGTTATCACCGGAAACCTTCGAAGGGCTGCGGGAACTCACGCGGAGATCGAACCGACTTGAGGTGACATCATGAGAGCGACTGGATTGCTCCACGACCTCCGCCAGGGCCTCTGGCTCGACAACATCACCCGTGATCTCCTGAACGACGGCACGCTCGCGCGCTACATCGAGAGAAACCCGAGGACTCGAATGGCCGGGCTGGGGTGTCGCCTGTCCGCGGCGGCGATCGGCATCCTGATCGCCGGCTTGCCGGTCGCGTCGGCCAAGAATGCCGCCGAGAACGCGATCGACCAGGCACACGTCGCCGCCGGGCGTGTCTGGTACGACAAGTACTGCACGCCATGCCACGGACCAGGCGGCGGACCCGGCTCGGCGGTCTATCGCCGGACCGATGGGAAGGTGGACCTCCGGCGCTACGTCGCACGGAACAACGGCCTCTTTCCCGCCCACGAGTGGATCGCCGTTGTCGAGCACGTCGACCTCACGTCCCCCCACGCCGAGGTATGGGAACAGATCCGCCACGCCCAGGCGGGCAGCACCCAGGCAGGCACGAGTTCGCAGGGGGCGGCGGCGCGCGGTGTGGTGGCGCTGATCGCCGACTACATCATCTCGGTCCAGACGAAATAGGGGCTGATCTCCGCGACGGTGCGATCGTGCGGACCAGCAGATCTACCAGAAAGACGCACAGCTCGCCGAAGTGGGGTGATCAGCCGCTTGCGGTCGTGAACCTCTACAAGGCACGGGGGCGCGCGTGACCCATTCGTATCCGGCCGACCTCGCGGAGGTGCTGGTTCGCACGTGGCACGACGGCTCGGCGTTGAGCGACGACTACTGCGACGCGGCGCACGACCACGACGAGCTGCCACCGCCCGACGTCGTCGAGACCATCCTCTCCACCTGCTACCAGGCGAGCCTCCTGCGGGAGGAGGAGCGCGTGGTCCGCTTCCGCCTGATCGTTGCGAACCCCGCGACCTTTCCGGCGCCCGCCGGACCGCCGCACGGCGTGCACCGGCTGCTCTTCGACGAGCCGCGTCCCTTCTCGCACCACGAGCTACGTCGGCTCGCGCCCGCGGTCGACTTCCACCGCGCGCTGATCGGCGCTCGGATCGAGCCGCGCGGCTTGATGCTGTGGGGTATGGTGACGACCGGACCGCGCTGGGTGCAGGCGATCTACGGCGGACGGCAGAGCTTCCAGCGTTTGCCGGCGAACCTCGTCGTTCGCGTGACCGCACCCGGCCGGATCGCAGTGTGCAAGGGGCTCGTGACGCTTGCAGCGCTGGTCGGCGGCCGGATTGTGCAGCCGTCGCTCGACGTCTTCGACTCGACGTGGCTACCGGCGACGTTCGCCGGGTGGCGCGACGAGGTGCTCGCGCTGCACCACGAGGCGCGCGACCGCGCGACGACGCCGTGGGCGGAGGTCGATCCGGACGTGACGCGCCTGATCGTGCAGCATTCCGTGAGGAGCGTCATCGGCCTCATGCGCAACAGCCACCACGGCGGCGCGATCCTGTTCCTGCCGCCGGAGGGCGACGGCTCGATCGCGAAGCTCGACGGCCGGGTCCGGCCCAAGTACGGCTTCGCATCCGAGGAGCCGAGCCGACGATTCCGCACGCTCATCGTCGCGCTGATCAACGCACTTGCCGCCGCGCAGCCGACGCACCCGGAGCGTCGCAGGGTCGGCTGGGAGGAGTACGTGAGCAGCACCGACGGCGACGTCGCGCAGATCGACGAGGCCATCTTCGAGCTGGCGCACCAGGTCGCGGTGCTGGCGACGGTGGACGGCGCCGTCGTGCTCAACAAACGGTTCGAACTGATCGGGTTCGGCGCCGAGATCGGGGGCGATCTGCCGCCGGTGCGCTGCGTCGCGCGCGCGCTCGACGCTGACGGCACGGCGAAAGTGCGCGAGTCGGTCGAGAGCGACGGGACCCGCCACCGCTCGGCCTACCGGCTCTGCAACTTCGTGCACGACGCGCTCGCGATCGTGGTCTCGCAGGATGGGACCGCGCGCTTCGTCAAGTGGCACGAGGGCGAGGTCACGTACTGGGACCACGTATCGACGAGCGTGCTCGACGTGTGAGCGGCGCACCGAGCAGCTCGCACGTCGAGGCGGTTGACGCAATGCTCGCTTCGCTGTTCCGACTCCACGACGTGGACGTGGTCGCGCACGCCATCGGCGCCATCGCACTCGTGTGCAGTGCCGGCATGGCGCTACGTGCTCGGCGATGCCGACCTCGCCGCCGGGCTGGCGAAGCTCGAAGCCATCAGCGGGACGGGGGCGCCGGTGGAGCGCGAGGAGTTCCGCCGGCATCTCCACGCGCGCTACGTCGTCTGAATCCACTGTCGGCGTCAACCCTCGGGCGGCGCGCTCGCGACGATTCCCCCGGCACTCGACGACGTCGAGCGGGCATCGTTGCAGCGCAGCGTGACCGTCCTGCGGGACGCGATCGGCTCGCTTCGGCTGACCTGACGATCTCCGCCTGTCCGGTCCTCACATGAGACGCCGTCGGCCCGGCCTACCGGCGTCCATTGTCGCCGAGGCAGTAGTCCCAGCCGTAGCCCCAACGCCACGGGAACGGCTCCCACGGCGCTCCACCCATGCGGACGCCCGCGTACATGAGCCACGCGATGGGCGCGCCGTGCACGGCTGACACGCAGTCGCGGAACGTCGCGTCGGCGCGCTTGCGCTCCGCGCTCGTGCCGCCGCACCAGTACGCCATGTCGTGCTCGACGCAGCACCATACCCATCCGTCGTCGGGCCACATCGAGCAGCCGTCCGTCGTGAAGTGATGTGGCGGGATCACGCCACGCAGGTGCGTGCAGCGGGTCTCCGCCCGCCGCTCGAGCGCCTCCGCCGCCGTGGGGTCGCTGCGATAGGGAGCCAGGTGGTGGACGGTCGGCGTGCAGGCGCAGGCGAGCACCGCCGCGAGCGTGAGTCTCGGGCGCGTCACTCGGCGGTCCGTTCCGGACGGAGGGCGTTTGGCCCGAGCCGGTCGATCCCGTAGCGGCGAACCGCCTGGAGCACGACCGGGAAGTCCTCCTGCGTGATCCGGGTCGACCCCAGCCGCGGGAAGGGAAAAGGATCGGGCACGTGGACGTCGATCTCCAGCGTGGCGATGTCCTTGACCTCGTGCCCGTCCATCGCGGAGCCGCGCCGGAGCGTCAGCGGGTGCTCGGCGCCGGCGCAGTGGCGGTCGACCCACGCCTGCATCGCCGGTGATGCGTAGGCGCGCGACACGACCCACGGCGTCAGCTGCGCCCCAGCGTCCGTATAGCGGCGGAGCACGAGGCGTGGGTCGGGCAGACGGGCGTGCGAGTCCCACCAGACGCCGTCGATGAGCCGCATCGCCTCCGCACCGGCGTCGGCGCTCACCGGCTGGAGATACGCGAGCGTCGCCCGGAGCCACTCGTCCATGTGCCGATCGTACAGTACGTCGGTCTCCTCCTCGCCCGCGTTTATGAGGAGTCCGCCGGCGATCTTGATCCCGAGCAGGTTCGAGTAGAGGTCTTCGGGCGAGAATGCGGAGAGGTACTCCGGGTAGAGCTCGATCGCCGACCAGCCGTAGGTGGTCGCAATCTCGTGCCAGACCGACAGCTCGAAGGCGAGCCACTGCGCCACGGTGATGGCCACGCGCCGAAGGCCGTAGCGCCCGACCAGGTCCGGCGGGAGCGGGTGCAGGTGGACGCGACGCGCACCGCCCTCGCTCGGCAGCTCGATCGTCGCGCCGGTGAGCGACGCTCGCGCGATGGCCGCGGACCAGAACAGCGTCCAGTCGGCGTTGTCGCGTACGTGCGCGAGGTCGATGAAGCCGCCGCGGCACGTGTAGAGGAGCGCGTCGTTCTCGCGCATGAAGGCGTCCAGTTTCGACGATGCCGAGGCCGAGAACGGCTCGGCGTCGTACGTATGGGGACCGACCTGATCGAGGCCGATGATGTTGCTCAGCGTGAAGAAAGGGACGGGGACGGGTCCGATGCTCGCGCCGAGCCTCATCCCGAACGCGCAGCACGGACGCAGCCCGTTCCGCACCGGGATCGCGGGGATGTCGGACGGCGTGAGGGGCCGCTCCGTGGCGGCCGGCTCGTCGAGGACGCGTGCCACGTCCTCCCCCGTCACCGCACGCCGCACCATCCACGACGGCGCATGGACGCAGCCGACGAACGCCGTCAGTGCGAGCAGCGCGCATGCATGCGGGCGAACCCGCCCGATCATCCCCACCGAGCGCATAACGGATGGCGGGCACGAGTTCCAGCGAAACCGCGATCAGCACTGGGAGCGGTGGCGTCGGGATCGCGGAGCGGCGGCTTCGGTCGGGCTTCACGATCCCGAGTCGCTTCATCAGCGACTGCAACGTCGTCCGCTTCATGCCGAGACGCGCGGCCGCTCCCCGCGGGCCGGACAGGACCCAGTTCGCCTGCTCGAGCGCACGCACGATCTCCTCCCGCTCGGTAGGGGTCGACGCGCTTTTCGACGTCAAGCCGACCGACGCGGGCGGCTCGCGACGACCTTGCACGCCGGTTCGGCATGGGTCGTCCCGCCTTCGTCGGCCCCCCTACGTCGCCGCGCGTGCCGGCGATTCGGCCGCGCATCTTTTCACCTTCCGCCATCGGCCAGCTAGACTTTGGCGCGCATCGACTTGAGTTCGACGCGGCACGCCTCGCCGAAGGACTTCAAGGGATCGGCCCCACTCCCCGACCGAACAAGCGCGCGAAGTTCTTCGACCGAAAGATTGGGCGAGAAATACTGCTCCGTGATCTGTCTCAACACGTGTTCCGCCTCTGCGAGAACCGCGTCGGATGCGGAGAGCCGGATGCGATTGACCAGCTCATACGCGGACGACAACGTCTCCGGCTGGTCCAATGTACGCTCCAACGAGTCCACGACGAGTTTGGAGCATTCGCGAATGAACTCTCCGTAGAGCGTTTCACGCTGGCGGATCTCGGCGCCCATCAGCTCACGTCTACTGAGCGTCTTCTGCGTGACCCAGGCGGTAGCGACGGTGGCGGAGCCCCCGACGAGCGACCCGAAGACGGCGGCCGTTGCACTGACGATTGCGGTATCCATAGGTTTAGCCTCCGCTCGAGGTATTGCTGTCGGCGACCGCCATCGCGAGCACATACGGTGTAGCACTCCAAACAGCGCGCTCGTGGCGGTGGTTCACTGGGGGACGGCGCGTCGGAAGCGTTCGAGCATCGAATCCGCGACGGTAAGCGCTTCGGTCAGCGCCCGGTCGGCAGCCTGCTTGAGGTCGCCCCACGACCCTTCCGCGGCGGTCGAGAGCTGCCACAGGAGGTGGGTCGCCTCGCGCTGGTGGTCGCTCAGTCGGGCGAGCTGCTCGTGCGCTTCCTTGCGAAGCATCTGGATCCGCCCCCGGGCGTCTGCTTCGATCCTCGCCTCCGCACGGCGGAGCGCGACCTCAATCTCCGCGACCGATCGGGCCAGCCGCTCGACGCGCTTCTCGACGTCGACCCGACCGACCCGAGCGGCTCGTAACGACTGTGCACGCCGGTTCGGCATGTTCTCTCGCGTCTTCGCCGCTCAGCACTTCAATCCACCTCGCCATACTCACCGTATCTCCCGCAGGGCGCTGTGCGTGCGGACCTATGCTGTGGATTACGTGGTTGACCGCCTCCCGCTCTTGTCCATTCGCGCCAGTTTCGCGAAACACTGTCACTAGAGCGCTTCCGGCGCGCGGTATCCGCGTGACCGAGCTGATGACGCGCGTCGAGGCCTGGCGTCGACGGGCAAAGCCGCCAGTCCGACGGAAACCGTTCGCGTGGCCTCGACTAGCGAGCGGAGGAGGCCGCGATCTTGGCCTTTGGTGCCATGCTGATCGACGGCTGCCGACACCATGCTGCGTACGAGGAGCGCAGACCCTTCCGGATGAAATCGGGATCGAGGTCAGTCGCCTGGCAAATCGTCTCGAAATCGAACGGGCCGTCTGTCGAAGAACGGAACCATGCGTCGACCTCGGTAAAGAGCCGCCTGCCGCGTCCGGTCGGCACGGTGGTATACGTCTGGAAGTCGTTCACGGCGCATTCGAGCACGGCGAGCATCAGCCGCTTCACCGGCTCCAGCTGCGCCATGGACGGGTTCGGGACTTGCGCCGGAAGAATTTCGCCCTGGCCGTTCCGCACGAGGCTCTCTGGCGTTTCTGTCATGGGATGCGCCTCACACTTGTATGCCGCAGGAGCGCGCGATGCACCGCACCTCGACCCCACAGCCATGAACGCGACGCGCCAATGGCAAAATCGTGGCCGCGCTCAGCCATGCCGTGGGTGAGCTGGCGCAGCGAGTGGCGAGCGCGGTCCGCTCGTGCCCGTGCACGTCCGAACGGTCAGGGGGCGCGGCTTCCGTGCCGCTCGCGCGCGATTCCCGACGTGCCGCCACCGCTCGCGGGTCGATCGATACTCCTGCGGCGAGCATCCCGCCCATCGCCGGAAAGCGCGAGTGAAGTTGGCGTGGTCGGAGTACCCGAGGTCGAGCGCGAGGTCCAGGATCTTGGCCTGCGTCCGCTCGAGCACGGCGGCGGCGGTCGCGAACCGCGTCTGGGCGACGAGGACCTCGTGGCTGACCCCGCCCGCTGCGAGACCGCGCTGGAGCGTACGAACACTCATGCCGACGAAGTCCGCGGTCTGCCGGACGCTCGGATAGTTCTCTCCGTAGGACAGCGTCTCGACCGCCTGTCTTATGGACCCGACGAAGTCGGGGGCCGGCACGGACGCCTTCCAGTCCTCGACGTCCGTCGGTATCTCGGCCGGCGGAAAGGGCGGGAGCCGCGTGGCGAGCAGCGCACGGGGAATGGCGACCATCGTTTCGGGCTGCCGGAATGCGACACGGGCGGAGGCGAGCGACTCGGCGTCTCGCAGTCCGGGAGCCTCATCGGTCTGGAGGTGCACCTCGGCGGGGCGCCAGCTCGGGCCCGCCGCGCCCCGCACGACCGAGATTATCAGCCCGAGGCAGAAGTGATTGTCCTGCTGCCAGGCGCCGTCCCGCGGATCGAAACGGTCCTCAACGGTCATGCAGAACTCCACTCGGTCCCCCCGTGGACGGAGCCACAGCGGCCGATTCGAAGTGATCATCCTATGAAACCGGACGGCCGTCTTCAGCGCGGCGCCTAGGGTCGGCGCGCTGCGGATTAGACGGCCGAAGACGCCCAAGGCGTCGATGGTACACTCCTCACCCGCGGTCAGCCCGAGGTTCGGAATGTCCGTGTCCTGTAATGCTGCCTCGAAGAGACGCACGGTGCTGGTCGCCGGGATTAACGCCTCGCTCTCCGCGGTGATCCAGGCGGGCAATTGGGCCCTCGCGAGAACGCGGTCTACCGAAATCCCGGCACGATCAAGGAAGGAGACGATGGGCGAGATCGTGCCGGCGCGAGTGAGGGCGGCGGACGTCATCGGGCGGTGGTCACTCCTATTCAGCAAAAGCCATGCTTGTCCGAAAGCTCATCCAGTTCGCTCCGATTCCGACTCTTGATCTCGGTTTCCCCAGTCGACGTCTCAGTTCTGCAAACTCCGGACTGCTGCTCGACATGGTCCGACCACCCGGTCTGCCTCTTGACTTCGCTCGGCGTACCTGCCAATTCTCGGTCGTTCGATCTAGAACGATCGACCGAGAGGAAAAAATGGACGACCAGACGTGTCTTCGAAGCGCCCGTCAGTTGTTGCAGGCCATTGGAGGCCGAGCGGCGGAATGCGAGTCCCTGCGCCGGCTCCCCGATGAGACCCTCGAGAGCTATCAGCGATCCGGCCTTCTGCGCGCGCTGCAGCCGCGCCGATGGGGCGGGTTCGAGCTGAGCCCGCTCACGTTCTTCGAGGCCGTCGCGGCGGTGGCCGCCGCGTGCCCGTCGAGCGCCTGGTTTCTCAGCGTCGTCGGGATCCATAACTGGCAGCTCGGGCTCTTCCCGGAGCAAGCCCAGCGCGACGTCTGGGGGAAGGACACCAGCGTCCTCATCAGCTCGTCGTACGCGCCGACCGGCAAGGTCGAGCGCGTGGACGGCGGCTTCCGGCTCTCCGGCCGCTGGTCGTTCTCGAGCGGCTGCGACCACTGCCAGTGGGTGTTCCTCGGGGGCATCGCTCCGGGCGACGGCCCGATCCCCGACATGCGGACGTTCCTGCTGCCGCGGTCGGATTATCGCATCATCGACAACTGGCACGTCGCGGGCCTCGCGGGCACGGGCAGCAAGGACATCGTCGTCGACGGCGCCTTTGTCCCCGAGCATCGCACGCATCGGTTCGCCGACGCATACATGTTCCAGAATCCCGGCCAGGCCGTGAACACGGCACCGCTCTTCCGCTTGCCGTTCGGTTGTCTGTTCGCGTTCGCCATCGCCGTGCCGGCGATCGGCGCGGCACGGGGTGCGCTCGACGCGTATCGCTCGTACATGCAGGCGAAGGTGGCGGCGTACGACGGCTCGAAGGTCGCCGATGACCCCTTCGCGCAGCGACGCTTGTCCGAAGCGGCCGTCGAGATCGCCGCGGCCGAAGCCGACGTGCAGGACACCTGGAATCGGATGTGCGCGCAGGCCGAGGCTGGTGAAACCATCCCGCTGTCGGCGCGTGCGCGGGCGCGATGGAGCGCCGCCAACATCGTGCTCCGGGGAGTGCGGGCGGTGGACCTGCTCTTCGAAGCGAGCGGGGGGCGGGCCCTCTTTCTCGACAACCCGATGCAACGCTACTTCCGCGACGTCCACGCGATGCGGGCACACGCGCTCAACAACCCGGACAAGGCGTCGCAGGTGTTCGGCTACGCCGAGCTCCATCCGGGCGGCACGCCGCCCGAGCTCTTCCTCTAGGGACGAAGGAGACGATCGATGGAGGCAATCTCACGCCTCGGATACCTCGGCTTCGAGGTCGGCGACGTCGCCGCCTGGGAGCGGTTCGCGGTCGACGCACTGGGCCTCGTCGTGTCCGACCGACGATCGGACGGCAGCGTCGCCTTCCGGATCGACGACCAGGCGCAGCGCATCGTCGTCCATCCGGGCTCTGCCGACGATCTCGCGTACGCCGGGTTCGAGGTTGACGACGAGGCGACGCTGCGCCGCTTGTCCGAAACGCTGAACCAGGCCGGATTCCCGGCGAAGGACCCGGGCGACGACGTCGCGCGCGCACGCCGCGTGAAGCGCGTGCTGCGCGTCGAGGATCCGAACGGCGTGCCGATCGAGCTGTTCCACGGGCCCGAGCGGGCGCCAGATCCCTTCCGGTCCTCGCTCGTCCCCTCCGGGTTCGTCACCGGTGACGAGGGCCTCGGCCACGTGGTGTTCGCCGCCATGGATCCGCAGGCGACCGAGCGGTTCTACTGCGAGCTCCTCGGCATGCGGCTCTCCGATCGGATCGAGGTCGAGATGGCGCCCGGGTTCTCGCTGCTCATCACGTTCCTCCACGCGAATTCGCGGCACCATACGGTGGCGTTCGCCGCTGCGCCGATGCCGAAGCGGGTGCATCACTTCATGCTCGAGGTGGGTGCCATGGACGACGTCGGCCACGCGTACGACCGTTGTCTCAAGGCCGGCAT
The DNA here is from genome assembly GCA_035577985.1 of Candidatus Eisenbacteria bacterium. Classification (NCBI taxonomy): domain Bacteria; phylum Candidatus Eiseniibacteriota; species Candidatus Eiseniibacteriota bacterium. The sequence continues at coordinate 37,084 of DATJZY010000043.1, read as the reverse complement.
CGAGATCGCGAACACGCTCGGCGTGCACCCGAACGATCGCATGTTCTCGTTCTACGCGCGGACGCCGTCCGGCTTCGACGTCGAGTTCGGCTGGGGCGGTCGCAAGATCGACGACGCGACGTGGAAGGTGGATCGCTACGATCGGATGAGCGTCTGGGGCCATCACATGCCCGCCACGCTGCCGTCGCGCGGAGCCTGATCGTGCGGATCGGCTGGAACGGCGGCGGCCATCACACGCGCCTGGAGTCGATCCGTGACGAAGCGCGGCGCGCCGCCGCGGACGGCTTTGCGAGCTTCTGGCTCTCGCAGATCAGCGGCCCCGATGCGCTGACGGCGCTCGCGGCCGTGGCGGCCGACGCGCCGGGCATCGAGCTCGGCACGTCCATCGTGCCCGTCTACGGACGCCACCCGATCACGCTCGCGGCGCAGGCGCTCACGGCGCAAGCGGCGACGGGCGGTCGCCTCGTCCTCGGCATCGGCGCCTCTCATCAGGTCCTCGTCGAGGGCATGTTCGGCGAACGCTACGCGCGAGCCTTCACGCGCGTGAGGGAGACGTTGCTCGCCTTGAAGGGCCTGCTCGCTGGCGACGCCGTGTCGCTCGAAGGCAAGGAGGTCGTCGTCCGCGGCCGCCTCTCGATCGAAGCGCCACCATGCCCCATCCTCGTGGCCGCACTCGGCGAGAAGATGCTCGACCTGGCGGGCCAGGAAGCCGACGGGGTGACGCTCTGGATGGTGGGACCGCGCACCGTGACCGACTACGTCGCGCCGCGCCTCGGGGAAGCAGCGGCTCGTGCCGGTCGCTCATCGCCGAGAATCCTCGCCGGAATTCCGGTATGCGTGACCGACGCTCCCGACCGCGCACGCGCCGTGGCCGCAGAGCGGCTCAAGCTCTACGGCGTTCTCCCCGCGTATCGCGCCACCCTTGCACGCGAAGGTCTCGCCGGCCCCGAGGGGCTTCTCGCGGTGGGGACGGAAGACGAAGTGCGAAGGCGCATTGCGGCGTTCGAGATCGCCGGCGCGACCGACCTGCGTGTCAATGCTCTGTGCGCGACGCCCGGGGAATTCGAGCGCACGCGCGCGTTCCTCCGCGGGCTCTGCGCGGAGAAGAATCAGTGACCGCGCCATACCGCATCGGCGTCCATCATCACATCCTGCCGCCGGACTACCTGTCGGTGCCGGCGCCGGCGCTCTCGGCCAACCCGCATGCGCTGCGCTCGCTCTGCGAGCTTGTTCCGCCGACACAGATCCTCTTCGGGTCCGACGTCCCGTTTGCACCCGAGCCGGTCACCCATCTGAGCGTCACAGGGCTGGCACGGTACGATGCTTTCGACGAAGCCGCCCGCCGCGCAATCGAGCGTGACAACGCGCTCTCGCTCCTGCCGACGCTCCGCGACCGCGTCGGAGGGTATCGACGTGAGTGAGGCAAACGCCGTGCGGAAACTGTCCCGACGGCAAGAGCTCGGGGCCGAGTCGCGCCGGAGGATCGTCGATGCCGCCGCAACGCTAATGGCCGAGCGCGGGTTCGCGGGCACCAGCATCGCGGCGGTGAGCCAGCGCTCGGGGTTGCCGTCGGGCTCGATCTACTGGCACTTCGACAGCAAGGAAACACTGCTCGCGGCGGTGGTCGAAGAAGGCGCTCGGCGCTGGTTCGATGCGCTTCCGCGCATCGATGGCCTCCCGAAGGACCCAGCCCAGCGGATCGCAGCGCTCTTCGAGGCCGTGGACGCGTCGCTGGAGTCGCACCCGGAGTTCCTTCGGCTCTTGCTGCTCATTGCACTGGAGCGGCGCGACGTCGATGCCGCGTCGCTCACCGTCATCCGACGCGTGAGGGACCTCGCGCTCGAGCGCATCCGGAAGATGATGGTCGTCATGCTCGAGCCGTTGAACCTGCGAGACGTGCACGGGATCGCTGACGAGTTCGCGCGACTCGTCCTCGTGGTCGCCGACGGCGCGTTCGTCGCCCAGCACATCGATCCCGGGCAGGCCGACGTTCGCCGTTCGTTCGGCCTGCTCCGTCGCGCGCTCACGGCCCTGGCGCGCGAGATGAACACCACCGATCGTGGAGGCAGGCGATGAACGCCGCGGAGAGCCTGGTCGTCACGGCACGCGCCTTCGGCGTCGACACGTGCTTCGCGAATCCAGGAACGAGCGAGATGCCGCTGGTGGCTGCCCTCGACGCCGTCCCGGGTATCCGCGCCGTGCTCGGTCTCTTCGAGGGCGTCTGCACCGGCGCCGCGGACGGCTTCGCCCGCATGGCAGGACGACCGGCGATGACGTTGCTCCACCTCGGCCCGGGCCTCGCCAACGGGCTCGCCAATCTACACAACGCGCGCCGCGCCCGCTCGCCGGTGCTGAACGTGGTGGGGGAGCATGCGACCTGGCACCTCGGCGCCGATTCCGCCCTGGAATGCGACATCGAAGCGCTGGCAGCGCCGATGTCGGCATGGGTCCGCACCAGCAGGAGCGCGGGCGCCGTGGCCGCCGACTGCGCCGACGCGCTCGCGGCGGCGACGGCTCCGCCTGGGAACGTCGCCACCCTCATCGTGCCGGCGGACCTGCAGAGCGCAGCCGCCGGCGCACCGGCCCGCGTGTCGAAGTCGACTGCGCCGCCGCCACCGGATGGGTTGCGTGCCGCGGCCGCCGTAGAGCGCCTTCGCCGAGGAGCGTCGACGGCCCTCTACGTCGGCGGCCCGGCGTGCGCGGCTGTCCCGCTCTCGCACGCGGCGCGGATCGTCGCGGCGAGCGGTTGCCGGCTGTTCGTCGAAACGTTCCCGGGACGCATGGAGCGCGGCGCCGGCACGCCATCCGCCGAGCGCTTCCCGTACTTTCCGGAGCAGGTGGCCCACACGCTCGGCCGAACGACGTGCGTCGTGGTCGTGGGCGCGCCGCCGCCGGTCGCCTTGTTCGGGTGGCCCGGCGCGCGAAGCCGGATGCTGCCCGAGGACGTCGAGGTGGTGTGTCTCGCGACCGCAGAAGAGGACGTCGTGGCTGCGCTTGCGTCCGTCGCGACCGGGCTCGGTGCGCCGGTCGATCGCGGATCGCTGGCTCCATTCGAGCTGCCGCCGAGACCGTCCGGCAAGCTCGATGGTGCTGCGCTCGCCGCGGCTGTGGCGGCGACGATGCCGGAGCACGCGATCCTGGTCGACGAAGGCGCGACGGCGTCGGTGTTTCTGTACCCGGCCCTCGCATCCGCGGCGCCGCACAGCTGGCTCACGTTGACCGGCGGCGCCATCGGCCAGGGGTTGCCGTGTGCGACTGGCGCGGCGATCGCGTGCCCCGACCGACGCGTCGTCGCGTTCCAGGCCGATGGCAGCGGACTGTATACGATGCAGGCGCTGTGGACGCAGGCCCGCGAGTCGCTCGACGTGACGACCATTGTCTGTGCGAACCGCGCCTACCGCATCCTGCAGATCGAGCTGCAGCGCGCAGGGGTGTCCCGCACCGGGCGAGCGGCGCGCAGCCTGACGGAATTGACCGGCCCGGACATCGACTGGGTGCAGCTCGCCGCCGGAATGGGCGTCCCCGGAATCCGGGCGAACGACGCGGACGGGCTGGTGCGCGCATTGGAGCGCGCGTACGCCGAACCCGGCCCGCACCTGATCGAGGCGGTGCTGGCGTGAATCCCGCGCCAGGCGGAACAGGAGATTGGACGAGCACGGCACGAACCTCGCTGGGCAGCGAGCCGTAATCGGGACGGAGCGCCGGCGCTTGGACGGCGGCGTCTCCCACGGCGCCTCGGCTCCATCCTCACCAGTCGGCGCGATGCGTAGGCCGACGATCTGTCCGCGTGCGGTTGCATCCTCGGCGATCGCTTCGATTGTCGCGCGCGCGATCCGTGGTACGGCCGCCAGCTAGGGCCACTGATCGGCATACGGCACGAGTCGATCGTCGACGAAGACCGTGGTGCCGTGCTGCCGAGGTTCGTGCAATTGCGCGGGTGGTTTTCGCGCCGTCCGGCGTTGCCCAGCCGTGGTGCCGGTTGAGCAGTGAAACTCGTGGAAACCGACGCGATCGCAGATCGCGGAGCGTTCGACGACTACGACGGCCATCGGCGCGAGCTCTATCGCTCGACGGTCGCCGGCGAGCGGCCGGTCTAAGGCGCGCGGATCAGAATTTCGGACCGGCGGAGAGCTCCGCGAACCGCGCGCGGGCCAGCTCGAAGTCGTCGAGCTCGAAGATCTCCATACCGGCGGACTCGTCGCCCCGGAGGAGCCCGATGCAGACGTAGACGGCGTCGAAGTTGCCGCCCTCGGCGTTGGTGCCGGACCAGCGGTTGACCCAGAGGATGCCGTGCGGCGCCGTGCCGATGAGGCGGAGCATCTCGATCCTGAGGTCGCGGCTCAGGTCCCACACCGCGGCGAGCGAGTCGATGTAGGCGTCGACGCCCTCGAGGCGGCCGACGCCGGTGCGGCGGCGGTCGTCGAGGTAGAAATCGGCCGGGAGCAGCGCGCGCAGCCGCTCGAGGTCGTGAGCGTTCCACGCGCGTGTGATCGCGATGACGTTCGACGGGACCCCGTCGTCGCCGCTCGCGACGTAACGCTCGAAGAGCTCCGCGCTCGCGGCGGCACGGTCGTCGGGATCGAATGCGGCGCCGTGGACGAAGCGACCGTCGCGATCGACCTCGCTCACCATCAGCGTTTCGATCTCCGAGGTGGCGCCGGCTTCGCCCGTCGTCCACAGAATGTGCTGCAGCGCGAGGCGATCGCCCGCGGTCGCGAGCAGCGTGCGCACCGGCCGCCACCCGTCGTCCACGATGAGGTGGTCCCCGGTCAACGTCTGGCCGAGATCCGCGGACATGCGGAACAAGCGCCGCCGATCATCGAACCGATAGGTGGGGGCGTACAGCCCGCGAATGGCGTCACGATCGTTGGCCGCCACGGCACCCCACCAACGGTCCCAGGTGCGCGTCACCGCGTTCGGCGGGATGCGCAGGGGATCGGGCCGCAGCTCCTCCAGGCGGGCTTTTGCCCTATCGAGGTCTTCGCCCTCGAACAGGTCGAGGCGCGTGATCCGGCCGCCCGTCGCGGTGCTGAGCCAAAGATACTCGCTCTCGAAGGCGCCGCCGTCGGCAAGGGAGCCGAAGCGGCGGCCCCTGGTGATCACCCCATGGCGCTCGACCGCCGGCCAGAACCAGCCGAGTTCCACGCGCTGGTCGGGCGCGAGATCCCACAATACCGCGACGGTCGAAAGGTACGCGTCGGCGCCTTCGATCCGGCCGAAGCCGGTCCGGCGGTGATCGTCGACGATGACGTCGTCGGCGAAGAGCGTCCTCAGACGCTTCCAGTCCTGCGCGTCGAAGCTTTCGACGGCAGCCCCGATGACCGCCACCCACGGCGCCGCGGCGGGATCGATCGCCGCCCAGCGCGCCCACGCCTCGCGCTGCGCGGCGCGGGCGTCGGCGAGATCGAAGAAGATCATGGCCACGATCCTCCCCGCCTCGTCGATCTCGACGACACCGAGATATTCGACCTCCCAGCGGCCCTCGGGGGGACCGCCGGACCAGAGCGCGCGCGTGACGGCGACGCGATCCCCAGCCATTCCCACGAGCCGGTTTTCGACTCGGCCACCGTTTCGTACCCGCTCGCGAGCGGACGCGATCATCAGGTCCCGGTCGCCCGAGAGCAGTGCCAGGCGGCGCCGGTCGTCGAAGATCATCCCCGGCGTGCAGACGTCACGCATGGCGTCCCAATCGTCCGACGCGACGGCTGCGTCGAACGCCGCCTGCCAGCGTTCCAGCATCGAGACTGCCGCGTTGGGACTGACGATCTCCGCCAGCGGATCCGCGGCCGCGAGAGCCTCGAAGCGCGCGCGGGCCTGGTCGAGCTGGTCGACGTCGTACATGTCCCAGTGCACCAGCCGGCCCGCCTCGTCGTGCTCCCCGACGCTGATGAACGGCGACTCGAACGGGCCACCGTCACGCGTGCCCACCTGCGCTCCCTGGTACAGATGGATGCGGCCCGAGAGGCGGAGGTGATCGAGGCGGTAGCGGACGTCGGGAGCGAGCTCGACCAGTGCTTGTTGCGCTCGCACGAGCGTCGCCGCGTCGCCGAGCGTCGTCCCCCAGCCGAGCAGGCGGTGATCGTGGAAACCGACGTCCGGGGCGAAGGTCGCGGCGTAGGCATCCCAGTCGCGCCTCGCGACCGCGTCGCCCATGGAGCGAAGGGCACCGGCCGTGGTCCCGTGCGCCGCCGCCTCACCCGCGACCCAGCGCGCGCCGAGCTCGGCCCAGGCGGCGTCGACGTCGTCCGGGTCGAATCGATCGTACGCGACGATGTCGCCGCGCTCGTCCGTCTCGATCAAGAGGAGCGAGTCGATCGCGCTCGGGCCGACCGCATCCTCGGCCATGTCCATGGTGAAGCGCTTGAGCGCGAGTCGCTCGCCGCGCGTCGCGAGCAGCTCGACGGAGCCGCCCACCGCCATGTCGAGCGTCGGGCGGGTGAAGTCGAGGAACTGCTCGCGATCGAGATCGAGATGCAACAGGCGCCGATGGTCTCGATAGCGGAGCAGGTGCGACTGGAGCGCTGCGAAGCCATCGGCGTCGCGCCGTCCCCAGGCATCGATGACGGCCAACCACGCGCGCGACGCGGCGTTGGCGAACGGGTGCTCCGACACCGACGACACCTGGTCGGCGCTCCCGGCGAGCGCGTCGTAGCGTGCGAGCGCCTGGGCCTCTTGCTCGGCTTCGAAGATCTCCCAGCGTACGACGAGGCCCTCGGCGTCGTGGACGCGCAGCGTGCACATCGGGCGCTCCCACGTGCCGCCGCTCGCGCGGGCGCGTCCGAACTGGGTCGCGCGGATGAGGGCCGCGTGCTCCGAGAGCGCGAGCACGTCGTCGTAGCGTATCCCGATGTCGTCCGAGAGGTCGTGGAACGCGCGTATCGCGATGACCAGAGCGTCCCGGCCGTGCAACTCCCCGAACCCGACGGTGCGGTGATCGATGGCGACGATCCCCGGCGCGAACGCGGCCAGGAAGCCATCTCGATCGGAGCCGGAGCGATGGAACGCCGCGACCGCGCGGGCCGTGCCGGCGGCGCGGGTTCGTGCCGGGCCGGGAGGCAGCAGCTCGGCGTAGCGTTCGTAGAGGCGCACGACGGCTTCGCCGAGGCGGTCGTCGGCGAAGACTTCGCTCCGCTTCATCTGTCCGCGCTGGTCCACCTCGAAGACCACGAAGTAGTCGGCCTCGACGGGTCCGACGGAGCCGAACTTCGAGTCGACGCCGTCGTGGGTATACGAACGGCGCAGGAGCGCGAGCGAGTCGCCGAGCGTCCCGAGGGGTTCCTGCGCGAACCTGGCGTTCCGAGCCCGCCAGAGCCCGCGAAACATGGCGAGCAGCTCGGGCGCTCCATACGTCGCGCCGGTCGGGTGGTGGATCACTTCAATCGGCTCGGCGTGGGTGGCGAGCAGGGCCGCCTCGTCGCGCGTCTCGACTGCGGCGCAGAGGTGCTCCGCGTTGCGCACGGCGGCATTCGCACGCACGAGGCGGGCGGATCGCTTCGGCACCGCACCGGCGACCAGCGCATCGAAGCGCGCGAGCGCCTCGGCTCCGTCATCGGCGTCGAACCACTCCGCACGCGCGAGCCGCCCCTCGACGTCGGTGGCGAAGCACACGAGAAAGAGCCGCTCGTAGGCGCCGCCGCCGAGGCGCTCGTTGCCGGAGTGCATGTTCTCGACGAGCATGGCGTTCGGCTCGACCGCCAGAACCGCGAGGTGCCGGAACACGATCTCGCTGGCGACCTCCCGCAGGGCGCGGAGGTGTTCGAGGAACGCGGCGGCGCCCCGGACCGACCAGGTTCCGAGCCGCCGGTGATCGATCGACTCGAAGTCGGTGGCGAGCACGGCCGCCCAGCGATCGAGACCGCTCACCGCACGGCTCGTCGTACCCATCGCGCGCGCCGTCGCCGCCGTGCGGTCGCGCGCCGGGCCGTCGGGCAGCAGCTCGGCGTGGCGCTCGTACAAGCGCTCGACAGCGTCGCCGAGTTGATTGACGGCAAAGACCTCCTGACGCCGCGCCAGGCCGCGATCGTCGACCTCCACCAGCGAGATCGCCTCGTTCTCGTATGCGCCGACGTCGTAGCGCCTGCCGGCTGCGCCGCTCGCCCGCACCAGCCTTCGCCGCAGGCACAAGGCGTCGCCGAGCGTCGCGAACGGCTCCTCGCGGTAGACCGGATCGCGCGAGCGGAACAGGCGCTGGAGCGAGCCCAACGCCTCCGCGCGTCCGTAGCAGGACCCGGTCGGGTGATCGGTCTCCTGGTAGTCCTCGCTCAGGAGCGCCAGGAGCGCGTCGAAATCGCGCTCCGCCAGGGCAGCATCGAAGCGGGCCTGCCACGCGGTCGCGGCGTTCGAGCGCACGTCCCGGCGCGCTGCCGGCGCAGGCCCGACGCGGGACTTGGATTCCCCGGGAAGCGGCGGTACCTCCGCTCCCTCCTTCCGCACGCGCTCGGCGAGCACCGTCGCGCCCTTCGCCACCCAGAGCTCGATCGCCCGACGCTCCTCGCCGTCGGCCTCGGCGCCACGTCCGGCCGCGCGCAGCGCCGCCGCGAGCGCCACGCGCGCGTCGGCGTGATCGAGGAGCGCGTCGGTCGCGGCGGCGATGGTCACGGCGGCCTGCGCCAGCGAGATGGCGTCGTCGTGGTCGCCGCGCTTCGCCAACGCCTCGGCGCGCGCTCCGCGCCAGGCGATCGCGGCCTGGAGATCGTCGCCGGCGAGCGCCTCGCTCTCGCGCGAGAGCGCCTCCGCTTCGGCGATCCGCCCTTGCGCGAGGAGCGCGCGCGCGAGCAACGCCGCCGCGCGGGCCGCGTCGATCCCGAGCCCGAGGTCGCGCAGTCCATCGTATGCGACACGGAGCGAGCGCTCGGCGGCCGCCGCGTCGCCCTCGAGGAGATCGATCCGCCCGGCGAACGCGTCGGCCTCGAAGAGCCGGTGCGCGATGCCGAGCTCCTCCACCATCGAGCGCGCCGACCCGATCATGCGCCGGGCCGCGTCGGTACGCCCGCGGAGCGCCTCGAGCACGCCCTGACAACTCAGCGCCACGGCCTCGACCGCCGGCGCCCCCTGCGTGATCCGCAGCACGCGCACCACGTCGAGGCAGCGGCCGCTCGCGCGCGTCACCGGGCTCGGTCCCCAGAGCGCCGCGAGCGGTGCCCCCGCCAGGACCGCATTCGCGCGGCGCCGATCGCCCGCACGACGGGCGGCGGCGAGCGCCAGATCGAGCGCCGCCTCGCAGGCGCCGACCTTCCCGAGGCGCGCGAGCGCCTGCGCATGGACGAAGTGCGCCTTCGCTTCGCCGGCGGCATCACCGACCGCCGCCAGATCCCGCGCCGCGGCGCCGACGCGATCGGCGGTCGCCTGCAGCGCCTCCGGCGCGGTGAGCACGGTGAGCTGGCCCGAGAAGCACGTGTGCCAGGCGCGCAGCCGGGCGGAGTCGCCGGCGCCGCGGCCGAGCTCGTCGATGGCAGCTCCGGCCGGGCCCACGTCGCTGGCGGACAAGAGGGCCTCGCACCAGTCGAGCGCCAGGTCGGCTCGCTCGGGAGCGTCCGGCGCGAGCCGATCGATGGCGCGCCCGAGGAGGCTCGCCGCGAGCGGGACATCGTCGCGGGCGAGCGCCCGCCGGCCGGCGGCGGCCAGCCGTTGCGACGCCCGCTCGCCGAGACGGTGGCTGCGCTCGTCGAGCGAGCCCAGCTCACGGAGGTGCTGGTGTGCCTGCTCCAGGTGCCAGCCGATCGTCTCGTCGTGCTCGGGCGCGTCGCCGACCCGCGCCTCGATCCAGTCGGCGAGCCGCTCGTGCAGCTCGGCGCGCGTCCCCTTGAGCAGGCGCCGATACGCCGCGTCGCGGATCAGAACATGATGGAAGCGCAACGCTGGCTCGCCGAGGAGCCAGCCCGTGTCGCGCTCGATGAGCTCGCTCCGGCGGAGCGACTCGAGGCGCGTGTCGAGCTCGCTGCCGTTGCGCCCCAGCAGCGCCGCGACGGCGCTCCGCGAGAAGTGGCGGCCGACGACCGCGGCGCGCTCGAGCACGGTCCGGTCTTCGGGCCGCAAGCGCTCGATGCGTGCGGCGAGCAGCGCGTGGATGGTGGGGGGCATCTCCAGCGCGGCCAGCCCGGCGCCGATCGTCCAGCGGTTGCCCTCCTTCGTGAGCGCGCCTTCCTGCACCAGCATGCGCACCAGCTCGCCCACGAAGAGCGGGTTGCCCTCGCTCGCGGCGAGCACCTTGACCGCGACCGCCGACGGCAGGTCTACGGCTCCGATCACGTTCGCCGCGAGCCGCATCGCCGCGCCGGCGTCGAGACCGCCGAGCGTCACCACGTCGGCGACGAGGCCGCCGGGCGTCGCGAGCGTGGAACGGAGATCGCGCAGCTCCGGCCGCGCGCCGACCAGCACGAAGAGCGGCACGCCGGCGCCCCACTGCACCAGGTGCTCCACCAGGTCGAGGAGGAGCGGCTCCGCCCAGTGCAGGTCGTCGATCACCAGGATCACGGGGCTCGCGGCGGCGAGACCCGAAAGGAACCGCCGCACGACGAAGAACGTCTCCTCGGGCGACGTGGGTGACCCGCCGAGGAGCGCCGCCACGCCCCCGGCAACGCGTGCTCGCTCGGCGTCGTCGGTGGTGGACGGGAGGGCGGCGGCGATCGCGGCGCGGGCCGGCTCGCCGGTGGCGCCGTCGTCGAGGCCGAGGACCGCCCGGATGGCCTTGGCGAGCGGCGCGAACGTGGCGCCGCCGGCGGCATCGCAGTGCGCGACGAGGATCTTCGCCGTCTCCGCGTGGCGGCGCGCGAACTCGTCGATGAGGCGCGACTTGCCGAGCCCGGGGGAGCCCAGCAGCACGGCGAGCCGCGCAGCCGGAGTCGCGACCGCGGCGTCGTACACGGCGCCGAGCCGCCCGACCTCGTCGTCGCGGCCGACGAACGCCGCGGTCGTCGCGATCGCCGGCTTCTCCAGCGACACGACGCGGTAGGCGCGCACGGGTTCGTCGCGGCCCTTGAGGATCAGGCTTCCGAGCGATTCCAGGGTCACGAGGGTGGCGACGAGGCGCCGCGTGGATTCGCCGATCACGACGTCGCCGTCGCGCGCCTGGTCCTGGAGGCGCGCCGCGACGTTGACCGGGTCGCCGATCAGCTCGGTTTCGTCCTTGGCGACGACTTCGCCGGTGTTGACCGCGACGCGCAGGCCGACCTTGCCGACGAGATTGCTGTGCCGTTCGGCGAGCGCGCGGAACACGCGCTGCATGTCGACGGCGGCGCGCACGGCGCGAATGGCATCGTCCTCGGCCACCTGCGGAAGGCCGAAGACCGCCATGACACCGTCGCCGAGCAGCTTGGCCACCCGGCCGCCGTTCTGCTCCACGGCGCCGCGCATCGCGCGGTAGTAGCCTTCCATGAAGAGGCGGGCCGACTCGGCGTCGAGCCGTTCGTGCAGGGCGGTCGAGCCGGCGAGGTCCGCGAACACGACGGTGACCACCTTGCGCGTCCCGTCGGCATTGGCGCCGGGCGTGGGCACCGGCGCCGCGCCGGTCGCGGTGCCGCACTCGTCACAGAACTTCGCGGCGGCGCGTAGGTGGGCACCGCAGCTCGCACAGGGGCGCGGCAATGGCGCCGCGCATTCCTCGCAGAACTTGGCGCCGGAGCGGTTCTCGTGCTGGCAGAGAGGGCAGGTCATGACCGGACCTGCAGGACTATATGGAAAGCAGGGGGTGCGAACAGCGGGGGGCTGAGTGCCGCCGACGGGCAGGGCACTGGTCGACGAACCGCCCGATCGCGCGCTCGAGTTCCCGCGGGCGGTCGTACATCTCGAGCTTCACGACGTTCTTCGTCGACACGTCCGATCTTGGTGCCGTAGCGGTCCCGGTCGAGCAGCGAAAATGGGCGAAACGGAAGTCCATGTCGCGTCCGGAGGGTTCTTCTCCGACGCACGCCAGTTCGATTCGACACCCAGTCTCCGAGACTGGACATCAGAAGTGGTCGCGCTGCCTTTCAGCGACCGACCAGCCGGTTGAGTTGCTCCGGGTAGCGCGCCCCTTCGATCCGGATCTTCGAGGCGGCCTCGTCGATGTCGCGTAGGTCGGCGGCCGTGAGATCGATGGCCGCCAAGCTGCGATCGCGTTTTCTCTCCCCAGTGGAGAGTCTCGGCCGTGGCTGCATCGGCCATCTGGCCGAGCGCGTCCTCAAGTGCGAGGGCCACCGGGGCGCTGGTCGATGCGTCCCAGGAGGCCAAGCAGACCATGAAGGATCGTGTAGGGGTGCGGTGGGCATCCAGGAACGTAGAGGTCCACGGGCAGGACTCGGTGTGCGCCGTTGTGCACCTCTGGATGGTCGACGTACGGACCACCCGAAATTGCACATGCGCCGACGGCGATCACGATCTTCGGACCCGGCACCGCATCGTACGTCTTCCGGAGCGCGAGCCGCATGTTCTCGGTAACGGGGCCGGTGATGAGCAGGCCGTCAGCGTGGCGTGGGGATGCTACGAACTGAATGCCGAGTCGCCCGAGATCGAAGACGACGGTGTTGAGCACGTTCACGTCGGCCTCGCAGCCGTTGCAGCCGCCGGCACTCACCTGCCGGAGCTTGAGCGAGCGGCCGAAGAGCCGGCGCGTCTCCGCGTCGAGTGCCGCGACGAGCGGGAGCGCGGGGCCGTCGAGCACGAGCTCCTCGCGCGTCCTCGCCGCCATGCGGTACTCGCCTCCGTAGGCGATCGCCCCCTCGGGACATGCCTCCACGCAATCGGTGCAGAAGAGGCACCGGCCGAGATCGAGGCCGAGCCGCCCGTCGCGCTTCACGAGCGCGCCGGTCGGGCAGGCGTCGATGCAGCGCGCGCAGTCGGGCCCGCATCGTTCGGCGTCCAGGCGCGGGAGCCCTCGAAAGCGGTCCGGGAGCGCGGGCGCGTCGTCGGGATACGAGATCGTCCGCCGTCCCTGGTGCACGCGCGCGCGAAGTGCCTTCAGCATCGGGCTCCTCTACAAATCGTGGCCACAGTACGAGAGGTTGAAGCTCTTGTTGCAGAGCGGGAAGTCGGAGATCTGCTGGTTGCGCAGCGCCATCGCGAGCCCCATCCAGTTGTGAAACGACGGGTCGACGACCTTGTAGCGCGCGAAGCGGCCCTCCGCGTCGGTGAGGATGACGTGACAGATCTCGCCGCGCCACCCTTCGACCAGCGACACGACGAGCGCGTCGGCGGCGAGCCGACCAACCGGAGCGCGGAGCGGGCCGTCGGGAAGCGCCGTCAGCTGCTCCCGGACGAACGCGGCCGAGCGTTGAATTTCGAGCCAACGGACGTAGGCACGCGCGAAGACGTCGCCCGTGTGCCACGTCGACACGGGAATGTGGGCGAAGCGGAAGATGCCCGAGGGGAGCTCGTGCCGGACGTCGCGCGAGATACCGCACGCGCGCGCCGCGACGCCCACGATGCCCAGGGCTTCGGCGGTTTCGGGCAGGAGCGCCCCGACCTCCTCGAAGCGTGCCTGCACGGACGGCTCGTCCCAGAGGAGCTGTGTCGCCTCACCGACGTCGGCGACGGCCTTCTCGAGCCGCGCCACCAGCTCGGCTGCGCGGGTGGCGTCGACGTCGAAGCCGACCCCGCCCGGACGCACCATCCCACGCCCGAAGCGACTCCCGCAGAGGAGCGCGCTCATGTTGAGGAAGTCGCCGCGAATGCGGCCGCAGTACGACGCCGTGGGCAAGTAGCCAACGTCGCCCGCGAGCGCGCCCAGGTCACCCGTGTGATTGGCGAGGCGCTCGATCTCGAGCGCGATGCCACGCAGCACCTCGCTGCGTGCCGACACGCGACATCCGGCAAGCGCCTCCAGCGCCTGGCAATGGGCCATCGCATGCCCGACCGACGTGTCGCCGGCGAGCGTCTCCATGTAGTGGATGGTGCGCGGCGTCGGCCCCCCGACGAGCGCGCGCTCGACGCCACGATGCTGGTAGCCGAGCGCGATCTCGAGATGCATCACGGTCTCGCCATGGCACTGGAAGCGGAAGTGGCCGGGCTCGATCACGCCGGCATGCACCGGCCCGACGGCCACCTCGTGCACCTCGTCACCACCGACCGCGAAGAACGCCGCGCCGGTCGACGGCTCGACACCGCGCACCGGTTTCAACCAGGGATGCCCGAGCGGTTGGACGCCGTGCTGCTCGGCGACCTCGCACTCGAAGCGGTGGACCTGCGGACAGCGCGGCGTGAGCGCGGGGTAGACGCCGCGGACGTCGGTGGCGGTCAGCGCCAGTGTCCCCGCCTCGCCATCGGCGACCACCGCCACGAGCCTCACGGACTCTCCGGCGAGCGCGTGGCCGAAGAGCGTCACCACGCGACCGCCCCGGTCCACTCGATCGAGCACGCCCGTCGTGAAGGCCTCGACGTCGAGCACCGGCACGTCGCCCGCCCGCGCGGGCTCGCTGTTGCGCAGGATGAGTGACGTCCCGTCTGCCATGCTCAATCCAACGCGTGCGCGGCTCGTTCGAGCGCGCTCCGCAACGGCGGCGGCACGTACACTCCGATCACGAGGACGACGACCGCGAGCGCGATCGCCGGCATCACGGCCGACAGCGGCTCGCGACGCGGGCGGTCGGCCGTGTCCATTCCCGGCTCGCCCTGCGCCATCTCGAGGACGATGCCCGCCATGCCGACGAAGATCACGGCGAGCATCGCCAGGAACCCCAATGCGACCGCGGAGTGGCCCTGAACGAGCATCGCTCGCAGGATCGTGAACTCGCTCAAGAAGGGACCGAACGGTGGCGAGCCGGTGATTGCGAAGAGCCCGAGCATCCAGAGCCCACCCGTGACGGGGAGGACGCGCAGCACGCCCCGCACCTCGCGGATCGACTTCGACCGGTAGGCCGTGAGGATGTTTCCCGCCGTGAGAAAGAGCATCGCCTTGGTCGCCGAATGGCCGACGGCATGGAGAAGCGCGCCAAAGGTACCGATGCCGCCCACACCGACCCCGAGCGCGAGCACGCCCATGTGCTCGACGCTCGAGTAGGCGAGCATACGCTTGTAGTCGCTCTGGCCGGGGATGAACACGGTCGCCACGGCCATCGACAGGAGCCCGAACCCGACGAGGAGCTCCTGGCCGAAGGCGGCGATGCCCGCCGCGGCGCAGACCTGCTGCACGCGGAGTATGCCGAGGAACGCGCAGTTGAGGAGCGCCCCCGAGAGGAGCGCCGACACGACCGACGGCGCCTCGCTGTGCGCGTCGGGCAACCAGGTGTGGAGCGGCGCGAGTCCCATCTTGGTTCCGTAGCCGACGAGGAAAAGGATCATCGCCGCCTGGAGCCAGGTCTTGTCGATGCCCGACGCGCCGCCCACGAGATCCTGCACGACGAGCGGCAGCGGCGTTCCACCACCCGCAGCCGCGACCGCGAGGAAGAAGTTCCCGAGCAGCGCGATCGCGATTCCGACCGAGCAGATGAGGAGGTACTTCCAGGTCGCTTCGAGGGATCGATGGTGGCGGTGGAAATAGATCAAGGGCGCACTCACGAGCGTGGTCGCCTCGATCGCGACCCAGAGCAGTCCGAAGCGCTGGCTCACGGTCACGAGCGTCATGGCCGCGAGGAAGAAGAGGAGGCACGCCGTGAAGGTCGCCTCGGGCGCGTTGTCGAAGAGGAAGCCCTCACCGATGTCGGTGCGGGTGCCATGACCTTCGCGGCCGAGGTAGCCCGCGGCGTAGACGGCGCACGCGAGGAAGAGCCCACTCGTGATGCTGAGGATGAGCTGGCCCATGGCGTCGAGCGCGAGCCAACCTCCCCATGCGGGTGCCGGATCGTGCACCCAGGTCGCGCCCGTGAGCAACGCGTGTCCGACGGCCGTCGCCACCAGCAGCATTCGCCGCGGGCCGTCGGGACGCAGAACGTAGGCGAATGCGCCCGCAATCAGCGGCGACAGCAGCAGCGCCAGGATCACGGCGTCCAGTCCTTCAGCGCCCGCAAACGCTCCGTATCGATATGATCGAACTCGCGGCTGATGTGGAACATCGCGATGCCCATGACGAACACGCCGACGAACACGTCGAGCAGCACGCCGAGCTCGACCAGCACGGGCGTTCCCTGCACGACTCCGACGCCGAAGACGTAGATGCCGTTCTCCATCACGAGGTAGCCGAGCACTTGCATCAGGGCCTGGCGGCGCCCGACGATGAGAAACAGGCCGGCGAACATCGTGAAGAGCGCCACCGGCACGACGAGCGATGGCAAGACCGAAGCACCCGGCGGCCGAAGGCGGCTCGCGAGCCAGAGCGCGCCGACGAGCCCCATGAGCCCCATCAGAACCGATGGCCCATAGCCGACGAGCGGCTCGACCTCGCGGCGCACCTCGGCATCGCGGAGCGCGCGCGCGAGCAACCACGGGAACGCGATGCCCTTCAGCCCAGTGCTCGCGAGGGCGAGCAGCGTCGTTCGAAGCGACGCCTCGTCCTGCCGCGCCGCGAGCGTCAACACGCCGAGCAGCACCCCCTGAAGGGCCACGACCCGGATGCAGGACCCGAAGCGGCTCGAGCCGAGCAGCACGAAGCTCGTGAGGATCACGCCGACCAGGATCGCGTCGACGGCGGTGGTCACCGCAGCACCAGCACGAGCGCGAGGGTCGCCAGCACCCCGGCCGCGACGAGGAGCTGGGGCACGTGCACCAGGCGCAACCGCGCCATCGACGACTCCACGAGCCCGGTGGCGACGGCGAGAACGAACATCGCGACGACGGCGCTCATGGTGTCGAGCCACGGGCGCCCCGTATGGACGGGCACGACCACGCCGACGAGCAGGCTTCCGAGGAGCCAGAGCTTCAGCGCCGCACCGTAGAGGATGAAAGCGAGATCGGGCCCGCCGTGGTCGAGCACCATGACCTCGTGGATCATCGTGAGCTCGAGATGCGTGGTGGGATCGTCGATCGGAATGCGACCATTCTCGGCGAGGAACACGATCACGAACGCCGCGGCGACGAGCGCGAGCGCCGGCGCGGCGTGGATCCATGCCATGGTGGTCACGCCGGCGAACATCGCCGACAGCGACAGCGTGCCCGTCGTGCGCGCGAGCGCCGCCAGGCCGAGGAGGACGGCAGGCTCCGCCAGCGCGGCGAAGGTCACCTCACGGCTGGCACCCATGCCTTCGAAGCTCGATCCCGTGTCGAGCGCGGCGACGACGGTCACGAACCGCATCACACCGAGGAGATAAACGAGCAGGACGAGGTCGCCCGGGAACGACCAGAGCGCCGGCGCGCCCGCGAACGGCAGCAACCCGAACGCGATCAGCACGGCGGCGAGCCCCACCAGGGGACCCGAACGAAACACCCATGTCGTCGTGTGGCTGTAGACGGCGCCCTTGCGGAGGAGCTTCACGAGATCGTGGTACGGCTGCAGCAACGGTTGCCCGATGCGCCCGCCGATCGTCGCCTTCGTGCGGTTGATCACGCCGAGCAGCAGCGGCGCGAGCGCGAGACCGAGGAGCGTGTGCAGCGCGCTCATCCCGGTCCGATCTTCCACACGAGGAGCGCGATCAGTGTGAGCGCGACATAGAGCACGTAGAGCTGCACCTCGCCGTGCTGGAGCCAGCGCAAGCTCCCGAGCGCGCGCCTGACGCCGCCGAACACGGGGCGATAGAGGCCCTCACGAGCGACGTCCGGGGTCGCGCTCGCGAACGACGCCCGCGCCGGGAAGAAGCCCTTCGGGGCCGCGCCGCCCGATTCCACGCGCAGCACGCGCGCGAAGACCGTCGTGAGCGGCTGGCTGAACGACGACCCCGTGTACTGCATGCGCGGCGACGGGGCGGCGTATCCGCAGTCCCACGTGGGTCCCGCGGTGACGGCGCGTCCCGCCAGGAGCCGGCGACGCAACGCCGCCAGGCCCCCCGCCACGATCGCGAAGGCCACGCACGACGCGACGACGGCCGAGAGCGCGGTCACCGCGACGACGAGCTCGCCGTCGACCGCGTCGTGCGGCAGCGCCGTTACTTGCGTGAGAACCGGCTCGAGACTCCGCACGACGAGCGGCGACGCCACACCGAGGATGATGCAGCCGGCGGCCAGCACGACGACCCCGCTCTGCATCGCGCGGCCGGGCTCCCGGGCCCGATCCGCTTGCTCGCTCCGCGGCTCGCCGAGAAACGCGATGCCGAAGAGCTTCGCGAAGCATGCCGCCGCGAGCCCGCCGATGAGGGCGAGCGCCCCGATCGTCGCGGCCGCGGGCAGCGCGCGCGCGCCGCTGAGCGCCAATATCGCACGATACGCGGCGACGTAGAGCAGGAACTCGCTCGCGAACGCACCGAACGGCGGCAGCCCCGCGATCGCCGCGCTGCCGACGAAGCACGCGAGGCCCGTCCGAGGCAGCCGGCGGAGCAACCCACCCAGCGTATCGAGCCGTCGCGTGCCCGTCTGCTGCACGACGGCACCCACACCGAGGAACAAGAGCCCCTTCGTGACCGCGTGGTTCAGCACGTGGAGGAACGCGGCCGCGAAGCTCAGCACGGCGACGTCGTTGGCCCCGGCGCGCAGGCCGACGAGACCGAGCCCGAGCGCCAGCGTGATGATGCCGACGTTCTCGATGCTGCTGTACGCGAGGATGCGCTTCACATCCTGCTGCGCGAGCGCGGAGAGGATGCCGAGCACGCCCGACGCGGCGCCGACGGCGACGAGCAGCCACCCGCACCACCCCGGCAGCGGCCCGACGAGCGTCAGCACGCGGACGAGACCGTAGATGCCGGTCTTGATCATCACGCCGGACATCACCGCGGACACGTACGACGGGGCCGCCGGGTGCGCTTCGGGCAACCAGACGTGCAGTGGCATGAAGCCCGCCTTGGTGCCGAAGCCGACGAGGGCGAGAAGCACGATCGCTCCGACGTTTGTCACGTGGGGGAAGTGGTCGAAGTTCATGGGATCCGCGCCGCCGCCGAGGAGCACGAACATCGCGATCAGGAACGCCGTGCCGAGATGCGTCGCCACGAGGTAGGTGAAGCCCGCTTCGCGAACGCTCGCGTCCCGATCGTCGGCCGTCACGAGGAAGAACGAGGCGAGCGCCATGATCTCCCACGCGACGAGGAAGAGGACGGCGTTCCTCGCGACGAGCACCAGTTCCATGCTCGCGACGAGCAAGCCGAAGAAGAACCACGACGTGCCGGGAGACTCGTCGTCGCCGTGGTGCGCGCGCAGGTACCCGCCCCCGTATACGGCGGCGACGGTGGAGAGGACCAGAACAGGGAGGACGAAGAGTGCCGACAACGCATCGAGTCCGACGGCGAACGCGCCGAATGGGACGTCCCACGGCAGGCTGAGTGCCAGCACCGGCGCCCCGAGTAAGGCGGCGACCGTGGGAACGAGCGCGACGAGGCTCCCGAGGACTACACCCCCGACACCGAACGCGGTCGCCCACCGCCACGAGCCCCGCACCAGCAGCGCACCGAGCCCGCCGAGGAGCGGAGCGCCGAGGGCTGCAAGCAGGATCGCCACTCAACGCTTCCCCTTCTTGCCGTCGGCCGATGCGTGGTCGAGGTTCTCCTCGACGCGCCGCGCGGCCTCGAGGATCTCGTCGCGCGACGCCTGCTGCGTGATGGCCTTCTTGAACACGGGGTCGTGGAGCGCGAACGACAATCGCGAGAGCAGTCGGAGATGCGCCCGCACCGTTGGGCTCACGAGCGAGAACAGCACGTGCACGGGCTTGCCATCCAGGGCGCCGAAGTCGATCGGCTTCTCGAGGAAGCACAGCGTGATCATCGGCCGCGACACGTGGAGGACGATGGGATTCCGCACGTGCGGGATGGCGATGCCGTCGCCGATGCCCGTCGATTGCAGCGCCTCGCGGGCGAGCAGCACGCGGAGCAGGAAGTCGCGATCGACCTCCTCGGGCAGGCGCATGTTCTCGACGAGGGCGCGCAGGACGGATTCCTTGTCCGTGCCGCCGAGCCGGTAGACGATCCCGCCCGCCTGAAGCGACTCGACGAGCCCCGGAATGGGCGCCGCGTTGCTCTCGGGCTCGTCGAACACTTCGGCCGAGACGTTCATTTTTCGCGACGTCGCCCACTCGAGGAGCTCCGCGCGGTTGAAGCGGTACTGGTCGTTGATGCGGTAGGCCGGCAGGACGCCCTGGCTGATCCAGCGATAGATCGTCTTCTCGGAGACGTTCAGCAGCTTCGACACGTCGCGGACGCCGAGTTGCACCAGCGGATTCCCGGTTGCTGCCAGTATTGGACGACCGTGGACTTGTCAACGACAACGTCCACATTTGTCCTGCTGTGTCCCACGGAGCTCCAGATGGTTGACCAGCGGTCGACCGCGGGCTTCGGCGGGCGCGATCACCTCGATGGGCGCCGCTGACCGGCTCGACGGCTGCGGCCCGGTGCGGGCTACCCGAGGAAGGGAAGCAGCGCGCAGATGCTCGCGCCGACGCGCTCGATCGGGCTCCGGGTGGTGTCGTAGACCGCGTGGTAGTAGCGGGTGTTGGCGATCGAGCAGTGGAGCATCTCGTCGAGAAAGCGCTCGCGCCGCTGCTCGTTCTCGCGGACGAGCGCATCGGCGGCCTGGCGGTCGAGCCCAAGGCGCTCCTGAATCGAGGCCACGCGATGCTCGTACGTCGCCTCGAGCCGGAAGTGGAAGCAGTTCGGCAGCGCCTGCGTGAGCACCGCGGCGCCGCGCCCGACGATGATGGCATTACCCGTCCGCGCGATGCGCACGATCTGGCGTGCGAGCAGCTCGAAGCGCTCCGCGTGTGTTCGCCAGCCCGGAATGGTCGACGCCAGCGCGTCGAGAACGCGCGACTCGTCCCCGAGATTTGCGAAGAGCTGCTCCGAGAGGTGGGTCTCACGGCTCACCTGTTCGATCAGCGCCTTGTCGAAGATCGTCCAGGCTGCGCCCGTGCGGGCGTCGAGGGTCTCCTTCAGCCACTCGGCCAACGGATACCCCTCGCAGCCGAACTGGCGGGCGATCGTGAGCGTGGGCCTCGGCTCGCGCGGCGGACGCTCGCGCAGACGATCCTGCACGTCGGCCCATGCCGACAGACGGCGGGCGACGCTGGGGATGAGTCGATCGGTCGGCAGGGGAGGGATCCTATCGCATTCGCGGCCGAGGTGCACAGCCGGCCCCGCTGGTTGCTCCGCTACGAATCCCCCACGGTGGGACGGGATCGGTTGCCGTAGGTGTCGTAGTGGACGTACTCCGAAACCGGTGGTCGTGTCGTCGGGCCGTACCGCCCCCGTGGCCAGCCCACCGGAATCACCGCGACGGGCGACGACCAGAGCGGCATGCCGAGCGCGCGCCGGGCGAGGAAGGTGCTCCACAACGGCATGACCGTGAGAGAGGCGCCGAGGCCCGCAGCGCGTGCGGCGAGCAGGAGGTTCTGGACGGCAGGGAAGATCGAGCCGTAGTAGATGCTCGCCATGAAGGGAGGGAAGGGGAGGCGCAGGCCGCTGACGATCGGTCCATAGGTGTTCCACCGGACGCAGGCGACGATGATGGCGGGGACCTCCTCGTAGTGGTCGACGAGATAGTCGACCGCCTTCAGCGCCCGGAGCGTCTCTTCGTCGTGGCGCGCGAACCAACGCCAGAGGTTGCCATAGCTCGACCACGCGACCCGGTTCAGGCGCGCCAGCTGTGCTTTGACGTTCCGGTCCCGCACGATGATGAACTCGGCGTATCGGCGTCCGCCACCGGCCGGGGCCTTCGTCGCGAGCTCGATCAAGTGGAGGAGCAGCTCGTCGTCCACCGGATCGGGCTTGAATCGGCGGATCGAGCGCTGCGTCCGCATCGCCTCTTCGATCGGCATCGCCAGCGGGAATCCGCAGGCGTCCTTCGTGTCGTCCATCGTCAGATCCCCCGGCGTCGATCGAGATGTCGCCGCCCGCCGTCGCGAAGTCTACTACACAGGGCCGGCCGTGTGCCCCGAGGCGGTGGCTCCTGCCATCGGGTGCGCGACGGTGCGGCTTGTCGTAGGGTGCATCGACCCGTTCGCGTCCAGCGAGAACTGATCTCCCGGGCCGGGCGACGATGCGCTAGTCGGTCCGCCAAGCCCGCGTACCGAGAAAGATGAGACGCAGTTGTTTGACCCCGCGCGCGACGGCGTCTTCTTCGAGCCGCGAGTGGCCCGGGGGCAGGCTCAGTATCTCGAGGGACAAACTCACGACGGTCGTGACCACGAGGTCCGCGACCATCTCCAGGTCCGAGGCGCTGAATTTCGCGAAGGGTTCGAGCGGCCGCAGGTCGGTGGTGAGCTCATGGACGAAGTAGCGGATCTCCTTGGCGATGGCCTCGCGCAGGACGGGCGACCCACCGCTGCGTTCGCGTAGCAGGAATTCGAACGCCCGCGCGTGCGTGCGTACGTACCCGAGATACCCCCGCACCGAATCGCGAATCGCGACGTCCGGCAGCGCACGCGCGGTCGCGCGCGCCTCGCGCATGAGCCGTCGCAGCTGGAAACATACGTCGTCCACCAGTGCGAGCCCCAGTTCGTCCAGATCGCGAAAGTGACGGTAGAACGCGGTGGGTACGACGCCGGCGGCGCGGGCGACCTCGCGCAGGCCGACGCCGGAGAATCCCTTGCCCTCGAGGCTGAGCTCGAGCGCCGCGTTCAGCAGGCTGCGCCGCGTCTGCTGCTTCCGTTCGTCCCGAGTGCTCATGGGGGTCAGGGGGACCGATTCGAGCTACACTCGTACTCCGTTGGAAGTACTTGAACCAATAGGCTTAATCACACCACACGGTGTAAAACCAAAAATTTCAGTGTACACTCGTTGACAG
Source organism: Candidatus Eisenbacteria bacterium (assembly GCA_035577985.1). Lineage (NCBI taxonomy): Bacteria > Candidatus Eiseniibacteriota > Candidatus Eiseniibacteriota bacterium. The sequence goes on along the minus strand of DATJZY010000043.1, from coordinate 14,386 downwards.
AAACTCCAAGCGGCAGTATGCGGGCGTCCGTACATCAAAGAGACGCGCGGTGGCCAGCCCGAACAGCCAAACACACGAGACGTCCCTGCACCTGATCGACCGCCATTGGGTCGACTTCGTGCTCGCCCACGTGAACCCGCTCTGGAGTGTCGTCGCAACGAAGGCGCGCCTCCTCGAGGTGCGCCGCGAATCACCCGACACGTCGACCTTCGTCCTGCAGCCGAACTCGCGCTGGCAGGGCTTTCGTCCCGGACAATTCGTACCGCTGCGCGTCCGCATCGACGGGGTCGTGCACGAGCGGTGCTATACCCTGACCGGCCCGCCGTCGGCGACGACGCTGGAGCTCACCATAAGACGCCGACCCGGCGGGATCGTCTCGAGCTTCCTGCACGATCGCCTGCGGGTCGGCGCGGTGGTCGAGCTGGGTCCGGCGCAGGGCGATTTCGTCCTGCCCGAGGTGCTACCCGGAAAGCTGCTCCTGATCGCCGGGGGCATCGGCATCACGCCGCTGTACGGCCTCGTGCACGATGTCCTCGCGCGCGAAAGCAACACCGACGTGGCGCTCTTGTACTACGCCCACGGCGACCGCGACTTCGTGTTCCGCACCGCGCTCGATGCGCTCGCGGTCGTGAGCCCGGCGCTACGCATCGATTACGTGACGGGCGGGCGGTCGCATGCGCCCTGCGACGCGACGACGCTCGCGCGGATCGTCCCCGACTGGAGCGAGCGGCTCGCGTACGCGTGCGGGCCGGAACCGCTGCTCGAAGCCGTGGGCGCCACGTTCGCTGCGGCCGATCGGTCGGCTTGGCTGCGGGTCGAGCGCTTCGGCCGCAAGGCGCCGACCGTCGCGGGCACGGCCCACACGGTCACCTATGCGCGCTCGGGCGTAGTGGCCGTCGCCGGCGGTTCGACGCTGCTCGAGGCGGCTGAGTGCGCCGGGCTGCGACCTGCATACGGCTGCCGCATGGGCATTTGTCGAACCTGCCGCTGTCGCAAGGTCGAGGGCCCCGTCCGCGATCTGTCGACGGGCGCGGTCGACGACGCCCCCGGTCGCGACATCCGCCTATGCGTCACGGAGCCCGTCGGGCCCGTGACGCTCGACCTGTGAGGAGTCGCCGATGACTACGAACCCGACGTGCAGGAGCCGGCCACTCAGCCCCGACGAGGTCGCCGCCTTCGGCGCCGAACTCGATGCGCTGCGCCGCGACACCATGGCGAGCGTCGGCGCGCGCGAGGCCGACTACGTCCACGGCGTGCAAGCCTTCGTGCGCTATGGCGAGATCGGGGGTCGTGGGTTGCTGATCTTCGGCTGGCTGCCCCCGGCCTGGCTCGCGGGCACGACGCTGCTGTCGTTCTCGAAGATCGTGGAGAACATGGAGCTCGGCCACAACGTCATGCACGGCCAGTACGACTGGATGCGCGATCCCGCGCTCGACGGCCGGCGCTACGAGTGGGACACGGCATGCCCGGGCGACGCCTGGCGCCACTCGCACAACTACATGCACCACACCTACACCAACGTCGAAGGGAAGGACCGCGACCTGGGCTACGGAATTCTGCGGCTCACCGACGCGCACCCGTGGCAGCCTGCGCACGTGTTGCAGCCGCTCGCCGCGGCGGCGTTGGCGCTCTTGTTCCAGTGGGGCGTCGCGCTTCACGATCTGGAATTCGACCAGGCGCTGAGAGGCGAGAAGCCGTGGCACCGCCTCCGGCAGGAGCTCGGAGCGATCGTGAAGAAGGGCGCGCGGCAGTTGCTGAAAGACTACGTCTTCTTCCCGGCGATCGCAGGTCCCGCCGCACCGCCCGTGCTATTGGGCAACCTGACCGCGAACCTGGTGCGGAACGTGTGGGCCTTCGCGATCATCTTCTGCGGACACTTCACCGCCGACGTCGAGACGTTCGACGAGGCGGTGCTCGCGGGTGAGACCAGGGGCCAGTGGTACCTCCGCCAGCTCAAGGGCTCGAGCAACCTGGACGGGGGACCGGCATTCCATTTCTTGTCCGGCAACTTGAGTCTCCAGATCGAACACCACCTCTTTCCCGACGTGCCGGCCGTGCGATACGCCGACATGGCCGAGAAGGTCCGTGAGATCTGCGCCCGCTACGGGCAGCACTACAACACCGGGCCGTTCACCCGGCAGTTCGCGAGCGTGATCCGGCGGATCTTCCGCTACAGCCTGCCCACGACGCACTCGAGAGCAACCCACGCCTGTGCCGCCTAGCCCCCCAGAGGAGGAGTGCCACCATGCCGATTCTCTCCCGCATCGAAGCCATCAAGGACCTGATCCAGGAGGCCGTCGACAAAGGGGCGACCACCGTGGAGCAGATACACAAGGTCATCGCCGGCATGCCGCTCGATGCGCTCGCGAAGCGCGGCTTGCTGCGGACCGAGGACGCCGACGAGCGCAAGCAGGCAAACGAAGCCACGATCGGCGTCGTCTACGACGCGATCCGGCGCATCAACCGCGAGGTCGGTGAGCTCGCCTCCTCGGTGTTCGAGGCAATCGAAGAGCAGGTCGACGTCCAGAAGCAGCTGAGCGAGACGGACAGGAGACGCCCGAAGTAGATGGAACGAGAGTCGGCAGGTCTCGTGAAGAACCCGTTCACCACGGGGGACGACCCGCACGCGGCGGGGGAGGCACGCTACCGGGGGTGGCGTATCCCGCTCAACCGGCTCATCTGGCGCGCCCACATCTTCACCGCGAGCTCGTTGATCGTCTGGGTCGAGCGGGTCCGCCCGAACCGGGGGCTTGGCCTGCGGATCTTCTCCGCGTCGGCCAGGCTCACGAACCGGCTCATCGGCGTCCGGGTCGAAGTGACCGGTCTCGACAAGCTCGATGCGACGCAGGCCTACGTCTTCACGCCCGATCACCGGAGCCACGCCGACATCACGGCGCTCATGGCGGCGCTTCCGACGGCACGCTACGCCGCCAAGCGGGAGCTGTTCGACGAGCCGGTGCTCGGAGCGGCGATGCGGGCGCTCGGCATGATCCCGATCGACCGCGACAACCCGGCACTCGCGAAACGGACGCTCGACGAGGCCGCCGCAAAGCTCGGGAGGTCGGTGTCGGTGGTGATCTTTCCCGAGGGCACCCGTGCCCCCGCCGGACAGATGCTCCCGTTCAAGGCGGGCGCCTTCGTGTTCGCCATCGAGCAGCAGATCCCTGTCGTTCCCGTCGCCGTCCACAACGCGGCGCAGGTGATGCCGGCCCACGGATACCTCTCCATCCCCGGTGGGCGTGTGGTGGTCGAGATACTCGACCCCATCGCGACCGCCGGGCTCACGTACGAGGATCGCCATCGGCTCAAGGAGCGGGTACGCACGGCCTTGCTCCAGGCTCTGCGTCCGGAAGACGGCGGAGTCGCCGATCGACGCGACCTGGGCTCTTTCACCGGCCACGCGCTCGGGGTGCGCGCCATGGCTGCCCGGACCACGTCGGGTGCATCGCCGTCGTGCTCCGGATCCTCACCTCGTGGCGCGGAAGAGGAATCGCACCCGTGACGCCGAACGTCACCGTGATCGGGGCGGGATCGTGGGGGACGATGCAGCCATTTCCCCGCAAGGGCCGAGAAGGCTTCCCAAGCTGGACGCCGCCGGTTCGACCCCGGTCGCCCGCTCTTTTTTCCCCCAGACGCGCCGCGCAGTCGTAACGGCATCATCGGGTTGCTGGGGCGGTGTACGCCAGTCGGTGCCGGCTCTGGTGCCGGTGCGCGAACGCGTCGAGCCGCCTCCGTCAGCGATGACGTGACACGTCGATAGCTGTCCAGATCGGCGTGCCGAGCGGCCGGCGCTGCACCAATCCGGCGACGTTTCACACCGTAAGATCCCCCTTCACGCCCTCCTTTTCAGGGGGGCGATCTCCATGACGAGCAGCGAAGTACCCCGATACCGGGCGAGGCGGATCGAGCCGCCAGCGACAGTCGATCACCCACACTTTGAATCCACTCCGACGGAAACGACGATACGCGAGAGACGGACGGCATTGGAACGGGTTGCACGCGGCCGGGTCGCAGCCGCGATGCCGTTGATTCTGGCGCTGGCCCTCTCAGCCTCCGAATCCCAGGCGGCGACCCGCCAATCGTGTCACCGTACCTGCAAACGCCTCGCGCGCCACTGCATGGGGACGACCTCGAAGCCGGGGCGGTGCCAGCGACTCCTGCGCCGCCTCGACAAGTGTACGCAACGGTTCGCGGACGTCGCGTGCGAGGCGACTGCGACCACGACGAGCAGCACCACCACGACGACCCTCGCAGGGGGGGCCGCAGTGGTCATCAGCGTCGACGAAGCCCGGGCCGCGACCAAGACGTTTCCACCCGGGGGCGGAACCCTGACGGCCACGGGAGCGGACGGCACCGTCTACACGCTCACGATCCCTTCGGGCGCCCTGCTCGCCGAGACCCCGATCACCATGACGCCGATCGTCTCCATCTCGGGCGGGGATCTGCCCAGTGCATCCCTGCTCGGGGTCGACCTGCAGCCGTCGGGGCTGCGGCTATACGAATTCGCGGACCTGAGCATCGCCCCCCCGCAGCTCAGCCCCTCCGCCAACATCGCGGGCTTCACCTACGAAGGTGACGGCGACGACCTCCACCGCTATCCGGCTGCGCTGGATGGGGGGCGCATCCTCCTCCACGTGATCCACTTCTCTGGCGCGGGAGCCAACATCTGCGTCGAGCTCTGTCCTCCCCCGATCGATCCGCCGCCGCAGGCCATCACGGAGTCCCAGCTCGAGCAGCTGATCGCGTCGCTCGACCCGCACGATCCGTTCTACGCCACGCGGCTCGCGGAGCTGCTCCACGCCTACTACGACCTCTTCATCGCCCCCGATCTGCCGCGCATGCAGCAGGACTGCGACTACGCCACGAGCCGAATTCCGAAGGTGCTCGCGTGGTCGCGGACGAACCAGATTCTGCTCAACGAGGAGGGATTCCAGGGCGAGAACCAGACGGTCGGTAACGCCCTGGTCGGATCGGTTTCGAATTGCTGGGCGGAGGCGACCGGGACGTGCCTGGACTACGGCAATACCTACCAGGTCCAGAAGGTGGTGCAGATGGCACGACAGGCCCAGCTCCTGGGCGGCGATCCCGAGGTGTTCGACCCATCCAAGGTGCGGCGCTGCTCGGGTCTGTGGAGCGGGACCGTCACACAGGAGTGGGCGTACGACGTGGATGCCGACTACTACGAGGCCGGCGCGCACGTCACGTGGCGCACCCGGCTGCGCAGGACGCAGACATGGCAGATCATGCCGCACGTCATCGGAGACCCTCCCTGCGTCGACTGCCTGTCCCGGGTGTTCGAGACCACCTGGACCGGCTCTGCATCGGTCGACAATCTCTACGTCCAAGAGTTCCCCAACTGCACGGTTACGGGGACCGAGCAGGACCAGATCGATGGCACCTTCCCGTCGGCCATCGTGATCGGCATCTCGCCGGACCAGAGCAAATTTTTCGTCTCTCGGGCCGGGGGCCAGAGCGTCCCGCCGAATGGCGACGTGTACAAGGACACCGAGGGCCACGGCGTCACGTGCCTGGGATACGAGGAAACTTCTCGGGGATCCCTTCACGTCTGGGAGAGCTGGGACTACTACCGATTCCCTCACGAGCTCCCGCTGGGACGCACGGATCCCACGATACCGACGACCTCGGAAGGGCAGAAGGTCGACCGGCAGGAGTCGCCCGGGCCCGGCGGTAGCCCGATCGTCATCACGAACACGTTGACCTGGAAGCTGACGCTCGAGCCCGACGCCGGGCAGTAGGATCCGCCGCCGTCATCGAGGTCGACGGGGCGACCATCTACGGCCACTTGGAGCGCTTGCCAGCCACAAATCTTCGAGGCGCCGCTCCATGTCAGGCGGGCCGCTCGTCTGAGCCGCAGCCAGACTTGCGTCGGAGTCGCGCCGCGCGCTACCCGCTGTGGCGGGTCGGTCGCAATGCGCGAAGAGCTACCGCCGGTCGCGTTCCTCCGCGCCTTCTCCCGCGCGGCTGAGACGCTGAGCTTCAAGGACGCGGCGGCCGACCTCGGCCTGTCACCGTCGGCACTGAGCCGGCAGATCCAGGCACTGGAAGCGCACCTCGGCATCGTGCTGTTCCGGCGTCTCAACCCGGGGCTGGAGATCACTGACGAGGGCCGACGCTACCTCGTGTCGGTGAATCGTGCATTGGCGGAGCTGCGCCGTGGGCAGGAGGCGGTCGCCGCCCCGCGCTCCGGTCCGCTCCGCGTGAGCGCGCTCGAATCGTTCACCGAGAGCTGGCTGATCCCCCACCTGGCGGACTTCGAGCGCGCCTGCCCAGGAATCGAGCTGCAGGTGGAAGCGACGCTCCGCTACGCGGACTTCACGCGCGACCCGGTCGACGTCGCGATCCGTTTCGGGACCGGCCCGTGGGGCGATCTCCACAGCGAGCCGATCGTCGACATGTCGTACTTCCCGGTCTGCAGCCCGGCGCTGCTCCGCGGCGATCCACCGCTGCGCGAGCCTGCGGGGCTCCGGTCGCACACGCTCATCCATGTGAGCCAGACGCCCGACGCGTGGCGCGGGTGGCTCACGTATGCCGGGCTGGCGGATCTCGAGCCGGCGCGCGCCATCACCTACGATCACCTCTCGATCGCACTCAGCGCCGCGGAGGCCGGCCGAGGGGTTGCGCTCGCCAGCCAGTTCCTGTGCGAGCAACGGTTGGCGGCCGGACGTCTGTGCGTGCCGTTCGACCTTCGCGCGTCGTCGCCCACGACCTACCACTTGGTGTGCCGACCCGAGGGCCTCGACGACCCGCGCATCACCGCGTTCCGCGACTGGCTGGTCGAGGCGCTCGCGTAGCCGGATCGGATGCGCCGCACGCAACCGCGCGTGCAAGGAAATCGTTTGTGTCGGGACTCGGGCGCCGGAAGATCTCCCACATGAGACAACTCACTTGCATCGCTCCCGGCACCGTCGAATGGCGAGAAGTCCCCGAGCCCCGGCTCGAGGGGGATGGGGAGGCCCTGGTTCGCCCGCTGGCCGTCGCACGCTGCGACATCGATCCTTTCCTCACCGCAGGCTTGTTTCCCCCGCGTGGACCGTTTGCGCTCGGCCACGAATGCGTCGCGGAGATCGTGGCGCTGGGGGACGCGGTCCGTGGGCTCGCGGTCGGTCAGCGCGTGGTGGTGGCGTTCCAGGTCTCGTGTGGCGCCTGTCGATCCTGTGGCGCGGGCCACACCGCGAACTGCGACAGATACCCGGTGCTCTCCGACTACGGCATGCAGCCGCTCTCGGGCGTCGAGTACGGCGGCATGCTCGCCGACGTCGCCCGCGTCCCCCACGCGGAGGCGATGCTCGCGCCGGTTCCGGCCGGCCTCGACTCGGTGGCGCTCGGCAGCGTGTCCGACAACGTGCTCGACGGCTATCGCGCCGTCGCCCCGCACCTGGCCGACTTCCCCGGGGCCGACGTGCTGATCGTCAGCCACGGACTGAAGAGCGTGCCGCTCTACGCCGCGCAGACCGCCGTCGCGCTCGGCGCGGCTCGCGTCGACTATGCGAGCGACGATGCGGAAGTGCTCGCGTCGGCCGAGCGCCTGGGTGCCCATCCCATCCGTACCGACTTCGAGAAACCCGAGCGCCGCTACCCGATCGTGGTCGACGCGGGGCTCACGCCGTCCGGCCTGCGCTATGCGATTCGCGCGACGGCGCCGGAGGGCACGCTCCAGAGCGTCAGCTTCTATGTCGGTGGCGACATGGCGATGCCGCTCGGGCGGCTCTACACGTTGGGGATCCGGTTCTTCGTCGGACGCGCCCACTCGGCGGCGCTCCTGCCGGAAGTGATGTCACTGATTCAGCAGAGACGCCTGCGTCCCGAGGAAGTGACGACGCGGGTCGTCGACTGGGAGGAGGCGGCAGTCGCGTACCTCGAGCCGGCGATCAAGCTCGTGGTGCGGCGGTCATGAAGTCGTCGCCGGCAGCGTTGGTCGGTGGCTGATCGCCGGCGCCGCGATGAAGCGCGATGGGCGGTCGCAGGGTCGTACGCCGCCGCACCATCCACGGTAGCGCGTTGACAGTGGAGGCCGGCCACCATACCGTAGGTATCTGGCTTAGCCGCGACCGCGATGATCTTCGCGATGCAGAGCGAGCCCACCGCCTCCACGGTATGGCCTCCGTGCTGTCGGCGCCTGTCAGAGGCTACGATGGAATTGGAGGACACATGGCAACTGGTCGATTCGGCCCCTGCCCGCACTGCGATGCGGCGTTGTCGTACCTGGAAGGTGTGACCGGCAGCACGATGACGCCCAAGTGCCCGCGCTGTGGGGCCCTCGTCACCGTCGATCGCGCGACGTTCCTCATGGCGGACAATTCGCGGCCACGCGAGCCGAAGAAGCCGCCACAGTCGCTGGCGCGCTGACCCGCGCCAACAAGAAGGCGAGCGATCCACCAGTTCGAGATGGTGGAGCGACCGGTCCCCACCGGGTCAGGCGCGGGCGCGGCTCACCGCCGTACGATCAGATGCTCCCCGCAATCGACGCAGTACTCGCTCTGCCGGCGCCGCGCCGCTGCGTGTCGCTCCTCTTCGCAGCGTCCTTGACCGATCCGGTCGTTCACCACCCGACCACACTGCGGGCAATAGGCGACGGGCGAGTTCGCTCGGCGGTGATTCATGTTGTCGCAGCTCGCGGCGATCATGCGAGTCACCGGCTCTTCCGATCGGACGCGTACGCTCGGCATCGTAGCCGTGCCCCACGGAGGAAACGTGTGGTGATCAACGCCGGCCACCGCGGAACCCGCCTCGCGGGGGTCCGGCGCTGAACATCGGAGGGATGTTCTGCGGCAGGGGTGCCGGTGGTGTCTTGACCATCATGCGGTCACGACGTGCCTTCATCCGGGTACGGAGCCGCTCGCGCTCGACGCGATCCTCCGCGGCATGCGCCAGCAGCGCGATGGGGAGCTCGATGACGACGTTTCGCGTTCCTTCGCGCAATGCCACTCCGACGTTGGCATCGTCCCCCCCGGGAAGGTCGACGAAGTCGGCCTCGAGGCGACCCGATATTCCGCTCGCCAGCTGCGCGAGCAACCGACGGTGTTCCGGCGAGATGTCTCGCAATCGCATGCGCTGCCACCCTTCTGATGTTGGAGCCGTGCTCCAGCCGGATAGCCGGACCGCGTCTACGTGAATGTCGCGGTGCCTGGGCGAGCGGCTCTTCGTGGAGAGGATGCCGCAGCGGACGCACAAACAAGGTGACGGTTCACTGTACTGGCTCGTGCCTCCGGGCGCAAACCGCGGTGCTGCATGGCGAACGCGCTGCCCGCGCCGTCGGCCGCGGTTGCGTGAGCGTCGCCGGCGGCCCGCGTCGACCGCCGTGCCGCTCGAACATCTCCAGGCCGGCGCCCTTCGCGGAGCTGGGCGCGCCTGGGCCTTGATCGCCGCACGCATTGAGTGAGAACGTCCCCCCATGGGTGAGCGCGTCTTCGTCGTTGGCGTCGGCATGACCGACTTCGTGAAACCGTCGTCCCGGCCGGAATGGGACTATCCCGACATGGTGCGCGACGCGGGCACGCAGGCGCTCGGCGATGCGGGCGTCGCGTACGCCGACGTCCAGCACGTCGCCGCCGGGTACTGCTTCGGCGACACGACGGCCGGCCAGCGGGCCGTCTACGAGCTCGGCCACACGGGCGTCCCCGTCGTGAACGTCAACAACGCCTGCGCAACCGGCTCGACGGCGCTGATGGTGGCGCGGAACGCCGTTGCCGCCGGGATGGCCGACTGCGCGCTCGCCATCGGCTTCGAGAAGATGGGCAAGGTGAACTTCTACACCGACCGCGCCTACCCGCTCGACAAGCACCTCGCGTCGATGGCGACGCGCCACGGGGCGAGCGACGCGCTCATCACGGCGCAGATGTTCGGCAACGCGGGCCGCGAGCACATGGAGCGCTACGGCACCAGGCCCGAGTCGTTCGCACGCATCGCCGTGAAGAACCACAAGCACTCGGTCCACAACCCGCGCGCGCAGTTCCGGAAGGAGTTCAGCCTGGACGAGGTCATGGCGTCGCCGCCGCTCTACCCGCCCCTCACCCTCCTCCAGAGCTGCCCGACGTCGAGCGGCGCGGCGGCGGCCGTCGTCGCGAGCGAGCGGTTCGTGCGCGAGCGCGGGCTCGCTGGCCGCGCCGTCGAGATCGTCGGACAGGCCATGGCGACCGATTTCCAGAGCACGTTCTCGGACGGCGACATCGCGATGGTCGGGTCGAATCTCACGCGCGCGGTGGCGGAGCGCGCCTACGAGCAGTCGGGCCTCGGCCCGGAGAACGTCGACGTGATCGAGCTCCACGATTGCTTCTCGACCAACGAGCTCATCACGTACGAGGGCCTCGGCCTCTGCCCGGCGGGCAAAGGGGCCGAGCTCATCGACTCGGGCGCGACGACGTACGGCGGCCGCTGGGTGGTGAATCCGAGCGGCGGCCTCATATCGAAGGGACACCCGATCGGCGCGACGGGGCTCGCGCAGTGCGCCGAGCTCACGTGGCAGCTTCGGGGCGAGGCCGGTCCGCGGCAGGTGAAAGGCGCGAAGGTCGCCCTCCAGCACAACCTCGGTCTCGGCGGCGCCGCCGTCGTGACCCTCTACCGGCGAGACGCTGCCTAGCCGCTACTCGTCGCCGCCCTCGCCGTCCCCATCCCCTCGTCCCCCGCGGCCGCCCTCGTGGCGGCCGACGGCGCGCAGCTCGTCGATCTGCTTCGACTCCTCGTGCATCTTGGCGTCGTCGTGACCCGACGGGCGGCTGACGTGCGGCAGCGCTTCCCGTCGACCGCGAGTCAGCGGATCAGGGCGCTTCGTGGACAGCGGGTCGGTGTCGGACGCGAGCCCGGCGCCGCCGGCCAGCAGCAGGGACGCAACGACGGCTAGGGCCTGTGCCTTCATCGCTCCACCTGCGATTTCGACCAAAGCCCTCCGGTGGTCAAGGCCCGATTGGCCTCTCGCGGCGCGTCGATGGGCGCGGCAGACGGAGTCCCGTCGCCGCGCCGTTCCCGTCCCTGGTCGACGTCTACTCCGCCGAGCGGCGGAACTTGACGAGCGTCACGTCGTCGCTCACCGGCAAGAAGGTGGCTTCCACGCGCAGATCCGCGTGGATGTCTTCGGGGGGGCAGTCGAGCAGCTGGCTCTGGAAGTGGATGCCCTCGTCCAGGAGCACGTCGACGACGTTGTACGGGGTATCGCCTTCGAACGCGGGCAGCGTCGGCCCGTGCACGATCGTCCAGGTGTAGATGCGCCCGCGGCCGCTCGCGCGCTCCCAGGCGAAGCGGCGCGACAGGCATTGCGGGCACGACGGTCGGGGGTAGTGCCGCCACGCGTGGCAGTCGGTGCAGCGCTGGAAGCGCAGCTCGCCGCGGCGCGCCGCCTCGTGGAACTCGTGATTGTCGAGCGTGAGCTCCGGCAGTGGACGGCCGCGCGTGATCACCTGGCTACGCAGGTCGGCCATTCCCGCTCATCTCCGGAGGAGGACCGCCCCCGTGGGGTCGGTGTTTGCGCCGGCGAGCAGCACCAGCTCGCAATCGGCCACCTGCGACGTCGAGGTGCCGCGGATCTGGCGCACCGCTTCGAGGTTGTTGTTGACGCCGTGGATGAACGCTTCGGAGAGCTGCCCGCCGTTCGTGTTGGTCGGCAGGCGGCCGCCGTCGAATCGCAGCGCGCCGCCGGTCACGAACGGCCCTCCCTCGCCGCGGGGGCAGAAGCCGTAGTCCTCGAGCGCCATGATCACGAACGAGGTGAAGAAGTCGTAGCAGAAGAACGCGTCGACGTCGCGCGGGGCGAGGCCGCTGTTCGCCCACAGCTGGCGCCCCACCCGAACGGCGCTGTCCTCGTCGCGATTGCGGGCGAACAAGGTCGACAGGCGGATGTGATGGGAGCCGGCCGCGAGCGCCCCGGCGTGGATGACGGCGGGACGCTGGCGCAGGTCGCGAGCCCGTTCGGCCGAGGTGACGATCAGGGCGCACGCGCCGTCGGTCTCGATGTTGCAGTCGAGCAGGCGCAGTGGCTCGGCGACGTAGCGCGAGGCGTGGTGGTCCGCGACGGTCATCGGCCGGCGCATGACGGCGCTGGGGTTGCGCTCGGCATGCGCGCGCAGCGCGACGGCCACTTCCGCCAGGTGATCCTCCGTCGTGCCGTAGTCGATCATGTGGCGACGCGTGATCATCGCCATCTCCTGGAACGCGCTGACGAGGCCGTGCGGCACGTGCCACTGGTTGAGGCCCGCGAGCCGCTCGGGCAGTCGCTCCCAGTACCGCCCTCCCTGCACCGCGTCCTTGCCGAAGACCGACGTCTTGCCGCGGGCTCGCGAGCGGAAGACGAGCACCGTGTCGGCCATGCCGGCCGTGATCGCGACCGCCGCGTGGACGACCACGCTGACCGAGCCGCCGCCGCCCCAGCTCGTGCTCGCCTGGTAGCGGATCAGGGGGTTCCCCAGGGCGGCCAGCAGATTCTCCTCGTCCGTCGTCTCCATGTCGTAGCGCACGACGCCGTCGATCGCGCGCGGGGAGATGCCCGCATCGTCGCAGGCGGCGAAGATGGCTTCGATCGCCATGTCGAACTCGGAGCGACCGAGACTGCGGGAGAACGGCGTCTGCCCGATGCCGGCGATGGCCGCCTTGTCGCCGATCGCGTTCATTTCGGCGTCCGTCCGCCGAAGGTGACGGGCATGCGGACGAGGCCGTTCATGAGCGTCGAACGCAGCGGCACGATGTCGCCCGCGAGCGAGAAGTCGGGGAAGCGGTCGAGGAGCTCCTCGAACAGCACGCGCGCCTCGAGCCGTGCGAGGCTCGCGCCCAGGCAGAAGTGCTCGCCGAACCCGAAGGCGACGTGCATCGCGTCGGCGGGGCGGCCGACGTCGAACACGCCGGCAGTGGGGCCGAAGACCTCCTCGTCGCGGTTGCCCGATGCGTACAGGAGGAGCGCGTAGTCGCCGGCTGCGATCCGTTGACCGCGGATCTCGGTGTCGCGGGTCGCGGTGCGCGCGAAGCTGCGGATCGGCGTCACCCAGCGCAGCATCTCCTCGACGGCGCCCGGCAGGCGATCCGGGTGCGCCACGAGGGCACGGCGTTCGTCCGGGAAGTCCATCAGGGCCTTCGCGCCGCCGGAGATGAGGTTGCGCGTCGTCTCGTTCCCCGCGACGAGCAGCGTCATGCAGAACATGAGGACCTCCTGGTCCGCGAGCCGGTCGCCGTCCATCTCCGCGGCCGCGAGCGCCGAGAGGAGGTCGTTCTGCGGCCGGTCGCGGCGTTCGCCGAGCCTCCCGTGGAAGTACGCGAACAGCGCGCCCACGTGCTCCATCGACTCGGGCGACGCCCCGGTATCCGCAGCGGCGATGATCGCGTCGGACCACCGCTTGAAGGCATCCCGATCCTCGGCCGCGACGCCGAGCATGTCGGCGATGACGAGCATCGGCAGCGGGACGGCGACCGCCTCGACGAAATCGTGCGTCTCGCCGGATCGGATGGCGTCGAGGCTCTCTCGGGCGATCGCCCGGATGCGCCCCTCGAGACCTGCCACCATCCCCGGCGTGAACGCGCGGCTCACGAGCTTGCGATAGCGATTGTGCTGCGGCGGATCCATGTGGATGATCGACGGCGGCGTCTGCATCGGCGTCTCGCCGCGCAGATCATCGTGGATCAGGATGCCTCGCGCGGAGCAGAAGGTCTCCGGGTCGCGCGAGACCTGCATGATGTCGGCATGCTTGGAGATCGCCCAGAGCCGCGCGCGCTCGCACCGATACACGGGAGCATGCCGGCGCATCCAGCGGAACGCCGCGTGCGGATCGGCGAGGTAGAAGTCGGGGTCGTCCAGCGCCGGCGCCGAAGGGGTCATCTCGGGGATCGCCATCGATCGTCTCTTAAGAGATTCGTGGCGCCCACGGCAATCCGCCGTGCCCGCGTGTTCAGCGCCTGACCGTGATGCGCAGGAACGTTGCGGGAATGGACGTGGTCCCAGGCGTGGGGCTCTGGTTCTGGTGCTCGAAGAGCGCGACCAGCTCCTTCTGTAGATCGGCCGCGCGACCGTTCTTCTCCGCGGCCTCGAACGCGTTCATCGTCGGGCCGCAGTACGTGCGGAACGCCGCCACGAGCTCGGCGGGCGGGTCCGGGTAGTCGCCCTTCTCCCAGAGTGCCTTGTTCGGATTCATGCGAGCGCTCCTTCGTGACCGGGTCAGCTCTTCAGCCGCATCGGTCCCATGTAATCGCGCTTACCGATCGGGACGCCCTTCATACGCAGGATGTCGTACGCCGTCGTGGCGTGGAAGTAGAAGTTGGGCAGCGAGAACGACAAGAGGAATCCCTCGGCCGTGAACGGCAGCTTGAAGTCGCGGAGCTGGAAGACAACGTCCTTGCCTTGGAGCGCGTTCACCTCCCCGGGCGTCACCTTCTGCAACGCCTCCCGCGCCTC